>JBAXYG010000121.1:0-5085 GCA_041670905.1 Bacteroidales bacterium | reverse complement strand
TATTGTATGTCCAGAAAAAATAAGCCTTTCCTTGAAGGCATTGAAATAGAATCAGTTGCCGCAGAGGGGAACGCATTGGCACATGTTGAAGGAAAGGTTCTTTTCGTTCAACATGTGATTCCGAAAGATGTTGTAGATGTACAAGTAAGTAAAATCAGAAAAGGGTATATGGAGGGATATATGGTTAATCTTGTTAAGCCATCTCCCCATCGTATTAAACCTTTTTGTGAACATTACGGCACCTGTGGTGGATGCAAATGGCAGCCACTCCCCTATTCCATGCAGTTGGAATATAAACAACAACAGGTTGCTGATCAGTTGATAAGAATAGGTCACCTTTCAATTCCGGAAATTGCTCCTATTATAGCCTCAAAAAAGACAGAACAATACAGAAATAAACTTGAATACACATTTTCAGAAAAAAGATGGATTGAGCATGGAGAAGATTTGGATTCTCTAACGGACATAGGCCGTCTTGGATTGGGATTCCATGTAAGTGGATATTTCGACAAGGTTTTGGATATTAAAAAATGTTATTTACAAAAGGAACCTTCAAACGAAATAAGAAATTTTGTGCGTAAATATTCCATCGAAAAAGGTTTTAGTTTCTATAATCTTCGGGAACAACATGGACTTTTGAGGACCATGATTGTTAGAACATCTTCCACAGATGTTATGTTAATTATGGTTTTTGGACATGAGGACCTTGAAAACCGTGTAAAACTTCTTGATTCCATAATAGACAATTTTCATGAAATCACATCTTTATACTATGTTATTAATACTAAAGGTAACGATACAATAAATGATCTTGATTGTGTATTATATTATGGTTCAGAATGTATTATTGAACAGATGGAGGAATTGAAGTTCAAAATTGGACCAAAATCTTTTTATCAGACCAATTCTGAGCAGGCTTATAGATTGTATTCTGTTGTCAGAGATTTTGCTTTAAATGCCAATTCTTATGTTCCGCTAGAATCTGGAATATCATCACAGAAGTCAAAGAAAAAACCTGTAATTTACGATTTATACACGGGAACAGGCACTATTGCTTTGTTCCTCTCAAAATATGCTGAAAAAGTTATAGGAATAGAGTATGTTCCCGAAGCAATTGAAGATGCAAAAATAAATGCTAAGGTTAATGGGATTGACAATTCAGAATTTTTTGCAGGAGACATGAAAGATGTATTAAATGCTGATTTTATTTCCAAGCATGGGTATCCAGATTTGGTTGTACTTGACCCACCTCGTGCCGGTATTCATCCCGATGTAGCTGAAGTATTGATGAACGCGGCCCCTTCTAGAATCATCTATGTTAGTTGTAATCCTGCTTCCCAAGCACGTGATCTTGCCATATTTTCTTCCATGTATCAAATTGTAGCTGTGCAGCCTGTAGATATGTTTCCACACACTCATCATGTCGAAAATGTTGTTTCGTTGATGCTTAATCTAATAAATCAATAAAAGATCATATAATGAGCAAATTAATTCTAAATGAAACGATTTGTGCTCCTGCTACATCATCAGGAAGAGGAGCTATTTCTGTAATAAGGGTAAGCGGACCCGAATCAATTTCAGCTGTTGCAAAGATTTTCTCATCAAGAAAAGGTGATTCTTTAAATGATGCGAACGGATACTCTATTTTATACGGAAGCATTTCTAAAGAAGGAAAACTTATTGATGATGTTCTTGTTTCAGTTTTTAAGGCACCACACTCATATACGGGGGAAGATTCTGTGGAAATTTCTTGTCATGGTTCAAATTATATAGTTCAAGAAATCATCTCTACTCTCCTTGAGTTGGGAATAAAAATGGCTGAACCTGGTGAATTTACAAAAATTGCTTTTTTGAACGGTAAAATGGACCTTACTCAGGCAGAAGCGGTATCTGACCTTATTTCCGCAGAAACTTCATCTTCACATAAAGTTGCTTTGCAACAAATGAAAGGTGGTTTTTCCAATGAATTGTCTTTAATGCGTAAAGAGCTTCTTAACTTTGTTTCATTAATGGAACTTGAACTTGATTTCAGCGATGAAGAGGTTGAATTTGCCGATAGAGAGCAACTTAAAATACAATTAGAAAATATTACCCGTCATGTAAATGAGCTTGCTTCAAGTTTTAAATTAGGTAATGCAATTAAAAATGGAGTTCCAGTTGCTATTGTTGGGGCAACAAATACCGGTAAAAGCACCTTATTAAATGCTATTTTAGGAGAAGAAAGGGCTATTGTTTCCCCTATTCATGGAACAACAAGAGATGCTATAGAAGACACCATCAACCTGGATGGTATTTTGTTCAGATTTATTGATACTGCCGGTATAAGAAAAACAAAAGAAGAAATAGAAAATATTGGGATTGAACGTACCTATGAAACGATTAAGAAAGCTTCAATAGTTATTCTTATGCTTGACTACAAACGACCAGAAGCATTTACAGATGCTATAACGATTTTTAAGAATTTGATAGATCAAAACCAGCAACAAGTTATCATACTTATTAACAAATGTGATGACCACATAACAGCTTCAGGAGAATTCATAAGCGAAGTTTATTATAGTAATATTGTTTCTGTTTTTTCCAAAACTATTGGACTTAAACCTCTATCTATATTAAATATATCAGCAAAAAATAAATTTGGTTTAAAAAATTTACTATCAGTTCTGGTTGAATCACAAAAAAATCTTACGACCAACCCCGATGCTGTACTTGTAACGAATATACGCCACTATGAAGCCCTTAGAGAAGCCTCCTCTTCCCTATCAAGAGTTTCTGACGGTATTAAAGATAATATTCCTACGGATCTTCTTACACAGGATATTCGTGAAGCCCTCTACCATATTGGTTCTATAGTCGGTGAAGTAAGCACAGATGAGATTTTAGGTAATATATTCAAGAATTTTTGTATCGGGAAGTAAGTTGATGGTTATCTTTGATAATGCTTCTTTATCTCATTTTTATACCGTATTTGGGACTAGGTGGTTTATCAAAACATCTTTGCAATAAGCAACAGACATATTTTGTTTATTGCAAAAAAGATACTATCTTTGTATTAGATATAGTAGTATTCAATATGCCCATTTTGGCCGTCAATAAGATACAATAATATGCAATTACTTTATAATTTTGATATTAATACATCGGGTGAATTATTAGCTATTCTTGCTGATAATTTGCAAAAGCGTAGGCTTGAAAAGGGGCTTTCAAGGGAAGCCCTCACGACACTTAGTGGAGTCCCTACTCCCACTATTGCTAAATTTGAGCAGAAACACACCATCTCTTTAGCATCCTATGTAGCATTGGGAAAAGCATTGGGCTACTCCAAAGCTATAAAAGAGCTGCTTTCCGAACCACTCTACAATTCTATGGAAGAATTAGAGAAAATTAATAAGAATAAGAATAGAAAGAAGGGGCGTAATGAAATTAGTAAATAAAATAGTAGTAACCTATCACAATTTGACTGTCGGAATACTCAGTATGACACCTGACAATAGCCTATGCGCATTCCAATATGACAAAGATTGGTTAGCGAATGGGTTTTCCATATCTCCACTTGAGTTGCCTTTAAAACCTGACTTGTTTATCGCCAAGCCAGAACCATTTCGGGGAAACTTTGGGATTTTTGAAGACAGCCTACCCGATGGTTACGGACGTTACCTGCTTGATCATTTATTAAAAAAACAAGGAGTGAACAGCAGCGAACTAACCCCTTTACAGAGATTAAGCATTGTTGGAACATCCGGAATGGGTGCTCTATGCTATATTCCCGAAACTTATGTTGGTGAAGAGAAGGCACTTCCAGAGTTAGATAATCTCCAGCAAATGGCTTTAGATTTACTATCCGAAAAATCAGATAAAGATGAAGATGTTTTATATTTCAACAGTGGTAACTCCGGAGGATGTCGCCCAAAATGTTTACTACACGACACTGATGGCTCTTGGTTGGTAAAGTTTAGACACACATATGACCAAAAAAATATGGGTACAATGGAATATCAATACAATGAGCTCGCCCGCCAGTGCGGCATTACTGTACCAGATTTCAAGCTAATGGACGGAAATTACTTTGCCACCAAACGCTTTGATATCGAAAACGGTGTCAGGCTACATATCGCAACAGCAGGAGCACTACTCAATGAATCTATCATGCAACCAAAATTGGAGTATAAAACACTGCTTCACTTAACTGGTTACCTTACCCAAGACCCCAAGCAAGTAGATGAAATGTTTCGTCGGATGGCTTTCAATATATTAACCGAAAATAAGGATGATCATGCCAAAAACTTCAGTTTCATTTGTAAAGAGAGAACCTGGTCGTTAGCTCCGGCCTACGATTTGACCAGATGTGGTAACGGATATAACGGAGAACACGCTACCTCTGTTAACAATCACGGAAACCCTACTATCGAAGATATGCTTATAGTTGGTGAGAGCATTCGCATACCTCAAAAAAGAGGAAGAGATATGATTTTAAATATAGCAGAAGGATGCTCAGAGATATTATCCAAGTATTACCTTTCATCTCTAAATGCTTTATGAATCCGCCTATAACCCCGATATTCTGACTTGTTTGGTAAAAGTGTAATTTAGCTTTGGCTACTGTGAAAATATGATATGACACGACCTTTAGATGTTCGAAATAAATTTTGTATTAAAACAACCTAATAATAACAACAATGAAACAAAATCCCTGTATAAACTGCTCTCTACGGGCAAAATACGATAAGAATCCAAAATCATTTATGGGTAAATTCTGGCACTGGCATATCAACTTCTGTCCCGGATGGAAATCTTATTTCACTTCGCTTACTCCTGATGAGAAAGAGGAATTAAGGTTAAAGTATAAATTTAAGAAATGCTAAAATTGGATGCCAATTAACAAATTGCCGGAGCTTGTAAAATGGCTGCTTTGCCGATGCACAAGCATCCCTCCTATTCATTCATTATAAGCTTTTCTGATACCAGCATCATACAGTTACCTCATGGAAAGATCAATACAAAACCGAATACTATTTATTTTTTAAGTCCTTTTGTTCCTCACCACGAAATATGTGAAGTAGGTCTTCCACGATATTTAGGAGTATT
>JBAXYG010000120.1:0-5119 GCA_041670905.1 Bacteroidales bacterium | reverse complement strand
CAGAAACTCTGGATACAACAGAAGAAGACTACATTTCAATTATTTCACGAAAGACCGCTTCGCTTTTTTGTGCAGCCGTTAAAAGTGCCGCTTATGCGGTTGATGCACAAGATAATGTTATAGATATAATGGATAAATATGCGTATCATCTTGGTATTGCATTTCAGATAAGGGATGATATTCTGGATTATTCTCCATCTTCACAGACAGGCAAAATGAGCGGGATAGATATTGCTGAGAAAAAAATTACTTTGCCTTTATTGATGGCTTTCAAAAATGCTCCGGCTGAAATTACAGAACAAATTAAAAATAGAATCAGAGAGATAGGATCTAATAATGAAGAGGATAAGGTGTCTATTTTAGAAGTACTGAAGTTTGTTTATGATTATGATGGGCTGGAATGTGCGCAGAAACGTCTTGAGCAAGAGTCAAGAAATGCCATTGAAGTTATTTCTATAATTGAAGACTCTTTTGCAAAGAAATATCTTATCGAATTGGCTAAGTACGTGGGAATAAGAAAAAATTAACGTAAATCTCCTTGGCTCCAATCAGGCTCTCTCAATTGCTCTTTGTTATTAATCATAAAAGACAAATATGTGATAGGCATACCTTTAGCAAGAAATTGAGATTCATAGTGTGTTTTAATTGACAGAATTTCATCTGCTCTGCCACTTCCGTATATATCGTTATTATGTTCAATAATAGTTAAATCATTTTCTCGGGCAAGAGCAAGCGTATATTCATGAAGAAGCTGACTGTCGGTTTTTAGATGAACTATTCCTGTCTCTTTAAGAAAATTCTTATATCGATTCAGAAAAAGTGGGTGTGTTAGGCGTCTTTTCGCCTTTTTTATTTGAGGGTCGGCAAATGTTATCCAGATTTCCGATATTTCTTCTTTATCAAAAACCGATTCAATAAATTCTATTCTAGTTCGGAGAAAAGCAACATTTTGAAGTTTGTTTTCATAAGCGAACTTGGCTCCTTTCCAAAGTCTGGCACCTTTAATATCAACCCCGATAAAATTTTTATCTGGATATTTTAATGCAAGAGCAATAGTATATTCTCCTTTTCCGCATCCTAATTCAACAACTACCGGGTTATTATTTTTAAAGATATATTCATTCCATTTTCCCTTAAGATAATAGTCTTTTCCTAAAACATCTTCTGTTGTTGGTTGTATAAGACAATCAAAAGTTTCGTTTTCTTTGAATTTTTTCAGTTTATCTTTTCCGCTCATTTTCCGATTCGGGTAAAAAACCTTGATATGAAAGACCCATACCTAAGATCCCTTTTATACCATTATTGTTAAGAATTTTTATTTTTATTTTCCACTTTCCTGGGTCATTATCAACCTGAATATCTTTACGATAAGGCCATTGTATATCCACCAACTTTCCTGAACATTTTTTATGGGAAATTAATTCATTATCCGAGTGGAAAGGAAAAGTGATTTCTTCAACATATTTTTTCCCGGAGGGGGATATGGCTTTAATTAATAATAACAAAGTATCGCTATTAACAATGGAAGAGTTATATCTGCAAGAAATGAATGTCTGATATGATATCTCTTTTTCCATGTCTATTTCGAATGCGAAGACGGATTCAGACCCTATGTTTGGATTTTTGACAGAGATAAATTGATAGTTTTCAAGCGGTTTATCGCATGAGAAAACTGCAAAAAGCAGGAATAAAAAGAGAAAACTTACTCTATTGTTTGTCACCTGGTTTTTGTCTAAAATTTTTTCTTTTTTTGTTTTGGCTCTGTACCTTTTTTGTTTTTTCATCAAATCGCGAAATACTGTCATCTCCAACCGCACTTATAAATTGAGGCTCTTTTGAAATTATCTCTTTTTCCTGAAGAGAATCAGGTATTAGTCCCTTTCTGTTTGCAGCAATAATATCACGAACTTTACTCCCTGTTAAGGAATATATGTTTGCCATACTATTAGGATCATATGAGAACCACATTAGGCCTTTTAGAATATCGGTTTTCATCAAGAAAGCCAATCCGTCTTTAAATTCGAGTGGTCCTCTCAATTCTGGAAGCTGTTTTTGGGCATCTATATATATAGATGCTTCGTAATTTATGCAGCACTTAAGTTTGCTGCATTGTCCTGCAAGTTTTTGTGGATTTAAAGATAAGTCCTGACAGCGAGCGGCTTGAGTGGTAATAGATTGAAAATCAGACATATATTTTGAGCAACATAATGCTCTGCCACATACTCCAATGCCTCCTATAAGTCCTGCTTCCTGCCGTGCTCCGATTTGTTTCATTTCTATTCTTATATGGAATTCTTCTGCAAAATCTCTGATCAATTGACGAAAATCAACTCTTTCATCTGCAATATAATAGAATATAGCCTTTGTTCCATCACCTTGAAATTCTACATCTCCTATCTTCATATTCAATCCAAGCTTTGCTGCAATCTGACGTGAGCGTATCATGGTTTTATGTTCTCGAGCAATCGCCTCTTGCCATCTTTCAATATCGAGGATTTTAGCTTTGCGATAAATCTTTCTAAATTCATAATTTTCAGGATCTATCTTGTGACGTATTAATTGCCTTGCAATAATTGGCCCTTCAAGGGTTATTATGCCTACATCATGACCATTCGGAGCCTCAACTACAACAATATCGCCGGTGGTTAACAGTTGATTTGAAGTGTTTCTAAAAATGATTTTACGGGTATTTTTAAACCTTATTTCAAATAAATCTTTATATTGTTCTTGGGAAATTCCTTCCAGCCAATTGAATGCTCCAAGCTTACAGCAGCTAGGATTAAAATTTATATTAAGTGCTCCATGAGGTGTTCTTTCAACATCGCAACCTCTTGAACAATCATAATGTATTATTCCTTTATCTTTTTCCATTTTCTTCCAAATATTCTAGTTACATATGGCAGATTGCTGATGAGCAAACTTTTCCATGTAATTTACAAAGATAGTAATAAGCGATTACATAAATTACAGAAAATCAATTTAGAACTCACATTATTTTCTATACTGGATATAGCATCATCAAATATTTTGAGCCCTTTTTCGTAAAAAGCGGGATTTATTTTGGAAGCTAAACTGTTAATATAAGCCATTTCTTCATCAGAAGTAAAGGATATTTCGGATAGTCCGTTAGCTACCATAAATATTTTTCTTATATAATTTTCCGCATAAATGCAAAATTCTTTTTGCCTTTCTCTTCCTAGTTCAGCGAGATTTCCCCAAATAGGAAACATTGAGTATAATTTTTTTCCCATTCCCGCCTCAAAAAGCTGCTCTATTATTTCTTTAAATTCAGAAGTTTCTTCTTGTTCAGATAATATATTTAAGGCTTTTCCATAGCTTCCGGATGATAGTTTTGCAATAATTGATGCTTTTGAGTCGGATATGTTGCATCTTTTTTTTAAGATAATTGAAAGCTTTTCAGTTGGAATAGGCTGAATGCGAATGATCTGACAACGAGAAATGATTGTAGGAAGCAGTTTCTCGGGAGATTGAGATACCAGAAGAAACAGAGTTCCAAGGGGAGGTTCTTCAAGCAGCTTCAGCAACTTGTTTGACGCTTCTGCATTCATTTTTTCCGGAAGCCAGATAATCATTGTTTTATATTCTCCCTCGAAGGATCTTAATGAAAGTTTATCGATTATTTGTTTTGCTTCATAAACACTGATGTTGCCAGATTTGTTTTCAATCCCGATATTTATATAGAGATCCTGTTCACTGAAATATGGATTATTGAGAATCAATTCTCTCCAGTTCTGGAGAAAAAAGTCCGAGACCGGTTTTTTCTTTTCGGAAGTAGCAGACTCTTTTGATGTGTTTACCGGAAAGGCAAAATGGAGGTCAGGGTGAATTAATTTTTGATATTTGTGGCAAGATGGACATTCTCCGCATGAATCTCCGTCAACATGCTGTTTACAGTTGACATATTGTGCAAGAGCTAATGCAACAGCTAATCCTCCACAGCCACTCTCTTCTTGAAATAGTAAAGCATGCCCAAGCATTCCTTTATCGACCATTTGTGCTAAATGAAGCTTAAGTTCTGAATTCCCTATGATTTCTGAAAAACGCATATTACAAAATTACTATCATTTCTCAATTTTTGCAATTAAACTCGAGTTTCCTTTGTATCCATTTTTTGTCAGAAAAAGATGTTGTATGTATATACTCGACGTTATTGGCAGGTGCAAGTTAATAAACTTATATAAAAGACATCGGCACTGCAGTTTATAGCAATGCCGATGTCTTTATTTTGGCAGGAGCGAGAAGCTCAAGCTTTATTTGCATTTTAATGTAGTGATTTGATATTTTGCGGCTTCACCCCATTTTACGTCTGAAACAATTTCCTTGAAGTAACCACATGCTTTATCTTTTTGCCCTGCAGCAGATAATGCTGTTCCAAGTTGGTAAATAATTTGTACTTTATCTTTTGCTTCAGGTTGTTGTGCAAGATATGATTCAAAAGCGTCAGCGGCTACTTTATTTTGTTTAAGAGCTAATGCTGAAATTCCTACTAATTTTTGAGCTATAGGGTTGTCAAGATATTCTATAGATTTTTGTCCTGCCTCCAAAGCTCCTTTTATATCTTTTGCTTTTTGGAAAGAGGCGGCTTTTTTAAGAAATATATTTGAAAGTTGTTTGTTTGCACCATCGGCTTCTCCTTTACTAATTGCGGTGGTAAGAGCTTCAACAGCAGCATCAATATCTCCATTAGCGGAAAGCGCCATGCCCATCCTTAAAAATGCCATTCCGTTTTCAGGGTCATTTTCGGTAACTTTTTTATAGACAGCTGCCGCTTCAGCAAATTGTTTGTTATTCAAAAGAGAGCCGGCATCAGCCATAAGTATCTGAGGAATAAGTTCAGATGCTTCTTTTAAAACATCTTCCTTATTGTATTCCTTTGCAATTTCAATAGTTTTTTTAAGATTTGAAATGGCATTGTCCATATTGTTTGAAGCAGCATATTCTTTTCCTATTGCCAAGTAAAGTTTAGGTATAATATCTTTACAATTGTTTACAATATCCATCCCTTCTTCTCCGAGGGAGGTGGCCATAGTTAAAGCCTGTTGGAATTGACTTAGAGCTTCTGAGTTATTACCTTCGCTTAATGATGTGGCAGCACTGT
>JBAXYG010000119.1:0-5121 GCA_041670905.1 Bacteroidales bacterium | reverse complement strand
TTTGCGTATGTCCTGTCAAAAGCATGCTCAGCATCTATAATAGCGGCAATTCCTCCTGCTTTCTGCGCTTCAGCAATAGCATGGATGGCCAATGTTGTTTTACCGCTTGATTCAGGACCATAAATTTCAATTACTCTTCCTCTCGGATATCCTCCAATTCCCAATGCGTGGTCCATAGCTATTGAACCGCTTGCGATTGTAGAAACTTCCCATGTAGGCTGATCTCCCATCTTCATTATTGTACCTTTGCCAAAATCTTTTTCGATTTTATCGATTGTTGCTTGTAGAGCTCTCAGCTTTTCAAGATTACTTTCGGCTCCTTTCTTTTCTTCTTTAGCCATAATTTGCTTTTTTAGTCAGTTAATTAACCGCTGCTTTTTTATTCCTTTTATACTTGCAAATATACTTTTTTTTATATGAATACCCCCCTTTTTATACTAATTTTGCAGCATGAAAAAAAGGCTTATAGGAAAAACACTTGTAGAGTTAAAAGAGATTACTGATTCTCTTTCTTTACCAAAATTTACAGCTAAGCAGCTGGCTGACTGGTTATATAAGAAGAGAGTCCGTACCATTGAAGAAATGACAAATCTTTCAAAGGTGGCACGGGAAAATATTTCTGCCGAATATGAAGTAGGGCATATTCTTTATGCTGAAAAACAGGTGTCTTCAGATGGAACAAAAAAGTATCTTTTTCCTACAATAGAACATGGCAGGTATATAGAATCTGTAATGATACCTGATGATGACCGCTCTACTATCTGTATCTCCTCTCAAGTGGGATGTAAAATGAATTGTCATTTTTGCATGACTGGAAGACAGGGTTTCCATGGTAATCTTGACTCCGGAGAAATAATTTCACAATTCATGAATATTGATGAGGCGGAAAGTCTCACTAATGTGGTATATATGGGAATGGGCGAACCATTGGACAATTGGGATAATGTGAAAAAATCCCTTGAAATACTTACTTCGGATTGGGGGTTTGGCTGGAGCCCCAGGAGGATAACTCTTTCAACGATCGGAATTATTCCAAAAATGAAGTTTTTTCTTGATGAAAGTAAATGCCATTTGGCAGTAAGTCTACATAATCCTTTCGATATTCAGAGAGAGGAATTGATGCCGATACAAAAGACATTTAAAATAGATAAAATAATTGAACTTATTCGCCAATATGATTTTACAGGACAACGCAGGGTGAGTTTTGAATATATTATGTTTGCAGGTGTAAATGATTCCAAAAGGCACGCTGATGAGTTGATTCATTTGTTGAGAGGGTTGGAATGTCGTGTTAACCTTATTCGCTTTCATGCAATACCTGATTTTCCGCTTACAACTTCTCCAAACCAGATAATGGAACTTTTTAAAGTAAGGTTGAATAATGCTGGAATTACAACCACTATACGTGCATCGAGAGGTGAAGATATTTTTGCTGCATGCGGCTTATTGGCAGGCATAAATGGCTGAATTCTATATTGTATTGCTTATTACTTTTTGTTATCTTTGTTTTTATGAAGAGGTATTTTCTTGTAATATTATTTTTAATAATGTCTTTGTCTATTTTTGCACAGAGGCCAAAGGTTGGGGTTGTCCTTTCAGGTGGAGGAGCGAAGGGTGTCTCTCATATTGGAGCATTAAAAGTATTGGAGGAAAATCATATTCCTATTGATTATATTGTAGGTACAAGTATGGGATCCATCGTTGGTGGTCTGTATGCTATTGGATACTCGGCAACTGAACTGGATTCACTTGTAAGGGCTCAGGACTGGTCTGTGGTTATGAGTGATAAGATTCCAAGAAGCGAAGCCTCTTTCGAAGATAAGAAATACGGAGAAAAATTTGTTTTAAAGATTCCTTTTGGAAAAGATTCTTTTGGTGAGAAATCAAAGATTAAGAATGACAATTTGTTTGTTTCAGGAGATATTCTGAGCAATTTTCCTATGTCTATTATAAGTGGTCAGAATATATATAATTTATTTACCAGACTTTCTGTTGGATATCAGGATTCTATGGATTTTAACCAAATGCCTATCCCTTTTGCCTGTGTTGCTGTTGATCTGCTTAGCCGGAAAGAAGTGATATTCAGAAGTGGAGTTTTTGTACAGGCAATTCGTTCATCAATGGCAATTCCTGGTGTATTCGATCCTGTAAGATTAAATGGTATGGTATTGGTTGATGGAGGCGTGAAAAATAATTTTCCTGTTGATGTTGCCAGAAAAATGGGAGCTGATATCATTATTGGTATAAAAATGAAGGAGCCTAAAGTAAAGGTCAAAACGGTTGAAAGTATAGGAGATGTATTTAATGAGCTTATGGGCATGCTTATGGATGAAAAAATTCAGAAGGCGGTTGAGATGACTGACGTTCTAATTACCCCTGATGTTGAAGGGTATGGGACAATGAGTTTTGACAAGCAGAGTATAGCTGTATTGATAAAGAATGGAGAAGTTGCTGCTCGCGAAAAAGAACCGGAATTGGTGCGTTTGAAAAAATATCTTGATGAACAGGAAAAATTGGCCAATAATGTCTTTGTTGGGCCTGAATATAAAAGGCCTAAGTACAAGAAAGCAATTCACCTTGATCAGGATTCAATTACTCTTGCTTCGGTCTCTTATAAAGGCATATCTCATGCTGACGGAGAGTTACTTTTGAAAAAAAGTAAATTAAAAGCCGGAAATAGAGTTACCGGAAAGGATATTGATGAAGCAATATCAATGTTGTACAGTACTTCGGCCTTTTCATCTGTTACATATGCTTTGTTGGGAAAAGAGAGCCCTTATGATATGGAACTTGAGTTTAAAAAGGGGCAGTCCAACCAATTGGGGCTTGGTTTTAGATTTGATTCTGAAGAAATTGCAGCATTGTGGTTGAATATAAGTTTGAATAATATGAGACTATTCGGATCCCAGGTTGGATTAACGGCCAAGCTTAGCTATAACTCCCTGTTTAAAATTGATTACGCATATGCGTTTAAGACACAGCTACAGGTAAATACTTCCTATACTTTTAAAACCTCCGACTTGAATATTTTTGATACCGGCTTAACTTATAATAATATATCTTTTTACCACCATGCGCTTGATGTTAATTTTTCTTCAAGGAAACTCAAGACTATAAATACAAAAGCCGGAATGAAATTTGAGAATTTCAATTATCGTTCAACCATACCCGTTTCAGGCATTCCATCGGTTTATGATCCTAGTACTGATAGAAACAATTTTGTAAGTGTATATGGCAGTGCTAAAATAGACAAATTGGATGATAGTTCTTTTCCTAATTCAGGGTTTTCTCTAAGCGCTGATTATTCATATTATTTCAATTGGTTTGCACCTGAGTACTACCCTTTTGGAGCATTAAAATTCAATTTTTTATGGGCAATATCGCTTACTGACAGATTAGTGATGATTCCTTCTTTGCACAACAGATCCCTAATAGGAGGAAATGTTCCTGTATCATATATGAATATTATGGGTGGTTATGAAGCAGGAAGGTATATGGATCATCAGATAGCATTCATGGGATTTAATTATTCATATGCATTCAGAAATATTTTAAGTACGGCTGTATTGGATGCAAGATATAGGTTTGGAGATAATAATTATGTATTTGCTTCGATAAACTATGCGACGGATAATGAGGGACTATTAGACTTTTTCCAGAGAAAAGGCATATGGGGTGCAAGATTGGGATATTCATATAATTCAATAATAGGTCCGCTATCATTTAATTTGCACTGGTCAAATTATACCAGTAAATTGGGCGCATATTTGAGTCTTGGTTATTCTTTTTAATTTTAGTGAGTGGAAACAAAGGAACGGATATTAAATAAAATGAGGATTCTTTGCAGTAGAAGAGAATACTGTGAGGGGGATATTCTTAAAAAGATTGGAGGAATGATTCCCGGAGGCCTGAATGAAGTTTTTGATATTAAAGAAATTTTGCAACAATTGGCGCAGGAGGGGTTTTTGAATGAGAGGAGATATGCAAATGCTTTTTCAAGAGATAAAAGTTTTCTTCAGGGTTGGGGTGAAAAGAAAATAAGTTATGCACTTGCACAAAAAGGTATTGATAAAGAGATAATTAAGGAGGCATTGGCGCAAATTGACAACGAGAAGGCAAATGAGAGGTTAAAAGATATATTGGGGAAAAAATACAAAACTCTTAGCAAAGAGAAAGATAAAAATATAATAAAAATAAAGATTTTTCGTTTTGCTTTGGGAAGAGGATATGAATATGAACAAATAAAAAGAGTTTATGATATCATTAGAACAAATTAAAGGATTGAAACAGCGTGTCGAAACGTTGGGGAGGTGTCTTTGACATTCCTGCCAAAAGAAATGAATTAATTCAAAAACAGGAGGAGATACTGACTTCTGATTTTTGGGGTGATACCAAGAAGGCTGAAGCATTTCTAAAAAATGTATCAAATATTAAATTTTGGGTAAAAGGCTATGATGAAATTTCAGAATTGCTATCTGAGCTTGAGGTTCTAAGTGACTTTGGTGAAGATGCTCAAGATGATCTTCCTGATGCTTATAAGTTATTAGAGGATAAAATAACTGTATTAGAGCTTCGAAACATGTTGAGTGCGGAAGGGGATAATTTGGGTGCATTGCTAAAAATTAATTCTGGTGCAGGTGGAACTGAGAGCAACGACTGGTCGGAAATGCTTATGCGAATGTATATCAGGTGGGGTGAAAGAAATGGATATAAAATTCATATTGCAGAGATGTTAGAGGGGGAAGAGGCCGGAATAAAATCCGTTACTATTGAATTTGAAGGTGAATATGCTTTCGGATATTTAAAAGCTGAGAGCGGAGTCCATAGATTGGTAAGAATTTCTCCATTTAATGCTCAGGGAAAGAGACAGACTACATTTTCCTCAGTATTTGTTTATCCTCTTGTTGACGATACTATCGAAATTGAGATAAATCCGTCTGATCTTGAGTGGGATACTTATCGCTCTTCAGGCGCAGGTGGGCAGAATGTAAATAAAGTAGAGACAGGAGTTCGTGTTCGGCACTTACCAACAGGAATAGTAGTGGAAAACACTGAAACTCGTTCGCAACTTGACAATAGACAGAATGCATTACGTATTCTGAAGTCTCATTTATATGATCT
>JBAXYG010000118.1:0-5194 GCA_041670905.1 Bacteroidales bacterium | reverse complement strand
TGAAAAGTAATAGCATGTGCTGTCTCAGGAGAAAAAGAAAAAAGTAAAGGTTTAATCAGGTATTTATACATAGTGCAAAATTAGAATAATATTTTCTTTTTGTACTAAATATGATTAATTTAGTATATTCATTTTTTTTCTGATGATAAATCATGATATGCGTCTAAAATTTTTAATTATAATTTTCTTCATTATTATGGGGCAAATTTTCTGTACATCTCTTTGTGCGTCAGATCAGAGTCAGAATGAATATTCTCCTATTCTTATCATCAGTTCATATAATCCGGATGCGACAAGGATATACAGTAATATTTCAGATTTCATAGATGAATATAAATTTTTAGGAGGTAAAGCATCTGTTCTCATCGAAAATATGAATTGCAAGAGTTATTCTGAGTTGCCGGAATGGAAATATACTATGGAGAGGATTCTTTATAACTATAAAGAAAGGGATCCTGCATTGATAATACTTCTTGGCCAGGAGGCATTTACTTCGTATGCATCACAATCCTATTTTTTAAAAAAGGATATTCCGGTTATTTGTGGGTTGATAAGCTCCACAATGGTTCCTTTACCAGAAAATGATAGTATTGCTTCTCCTTTTTGGATGCCCGAATGTGTTGATGTCTTTGACAGTCTAAGGTTTTTTAGTGTTAGAGGTGGTGCTGTCTATGACTATGATGTTGTTGGCAATGTCAATTTGATAAAAAAAATCTATCCATACACAAAAAATATTGTGTTTATATCTGATAATAGTTTCGGAGGGGTCTCTTTACAGGCTTGTGTCAGGAGAGAAATGAAAAAGTTTCCGGATTTAAATCTTATTTTGCTTGATGGCCGTTCAAATACCTTATTTTCCATAATAGAAAAAATACATACTGTTCCTAAAAACAGTGTTATTTTATTAGGATCTTGGAGAGTTGATATGGATGATAAATTTTATATGAATGATGCTCTATATATGATTAGAGGTGCTTCTCCTGATATTCCTGTGTTTACTCTTACCTCCACAGGCATGGGACAATTAGCGATTGGAGGTATTTATCCAAAATTTCGTTCTTTTGGTGTTGACCTGGCAAAGCAGGCAATGTCAATTATTAATAATCCTCAGTTGTATTTGCTTGAAAAGGTTAAAAATACTGCTGTTTTTGATTACAACATTCTTATTCAAAAAAATATTGATAAAAAACTATTACCATACAAATACGAAGTAATAAATAAAGAAAACTCCTTTTTTGTTGAAAACAAACTTTTTATGATAGTTTCATCTCTCATATTTGTTTTTATGTTAATTATATCATTAATAACCGTTCATGTTTCCAAAAGAAGAAAGAAAATGAATACTCAGTTGCTTATTTCAGAAGATTCATTACGTATGGCAAAAGAAGCTGCTGAGGAATCAAATCGTTTAAAATCCGCTTTTCTTGCAAATATGAGTCATGAGATAAGGACACCTTTAAATGTAATTGTCGGCTTTAGTGAAATTCTATCTGAGACTGATAATGAAGAACAGAAGAAGGAGTGTGTTGCCATTATTAATAATAATAATGATCTACTGTTACATCTGATTAATGATATCCTTGATTTGTCAAAGATTGAGGCAGATACGATGGATTATCCCTACCTTGATTTTAATTTGAATGCATTATTTTTTGAAATTGAAAGTTATGAACGTGTAAGACTTCAAAAAGAGAATAAGAATATAGAGATTATATTTGAGAAGTATATTCCTAACTTTATTATTCATTCGGTTAAAAATAGAATACATCAAATTATTACTAATTTTATAACTAATGCAATTAAATTTACTGAAGAAGGGAAAATTACCTTCGGATATGAGATTTGTGATGACAATATAAGGTTCTATGTGACTGATACAGGTTGCGGCATTCCAAAAGATAAAAGAGAAGTTATATTTGATCGTTTCGTCAAGTTGGATGGCTTTAAGAATGGTACAGGATTGGGACTGTCAATTTGCCAAATGATTGTCAAAAAACTTAATGGAAAAATAGGCGTTGATTCTGAAGTTGGGATAGGGTCTACTTTTTGGTTTACACTTCCTTATAGTGAAAAAAAGGCTACTAATAGTGTTAATAATATAGAAAATGCGGAACTCTTATTAAAAGATGATTTTAAAACTAAAAGTATGAAAACTAAGCCTACTCTTCTTATTGCCGAAGATAATCAAGACAACTATTTATTATTCGATGTATTATTAAGGGATAAATTTAATTTAATTCACGCTGAAGACGGTAAAGAAGCTGTAGATATTTTTAAGGAAAAGGGGCCAAGTCTTTCGGCAATACTTATGGACATTAAAATGCCTAATATGGATGGTTATTTGGCAACTAAAACTATTAGACAAATCAACAATAAGATTCCTATAATTGCAGTTACAGCATATGCTTTTGAAAATGCGAAGATCCAAATCAATGATAGAGGTTTTAATGATTATATAACAAAACCTATTTCTGCTGAAAACTTATTCAGTGTTCTTGACAGAAATATAGTCCAAGAGTAGTTTTTAATTCTGTAATAATCACTAAAATTTTTCTTCATAAGTGCCATCATTATAAAATACAGTGATTCTCTCAATCATTTTTGTATTTTTTTCTTCGGGAAACTCATTTTTTGTTTCAACGGAATTATTTTGTACATCATAGCTGCTTTTTTGTGCAGATAAGTCAGGATTAATTTCATTTAAGCGATTCTCAGATGGTTGTTTTTCTTCAAAAGAAGGGTTTGGATTCTGATTTTCAATAACTTTTGGGTCAGATACAATTGTATTAAAAAGGTCTATTTCCGTAGTAAAATTAGTTTTTTTCTCAAAACCACCAGAATTCTCTTTATATGGTTTACCTTTTCCTAATAGGAGCCAGTCTGCATTCAAGTTTGGAAATTTCAAAAGCATCTTTTGAATAAAATCAAAACTTGGTTTGTTTCTTCCTGAAAGAATATGAGAAATTCCTGATCGTTGTATTCCCATCATATCTGCAAATCTTGCAGGAGATAGCTCTTCTAACTCCAAAAATTGATGTAAACGTCGATTCATTTTTGTAAATGTTTAGTTCTACAAATGTAATAATAAATTAGGTTACATATGTAACAAGAGTTAAATAATTTTGACCATTACAAGTGTAAATATTGAATAATTCTCAAGACATAGTTATATAAATGACATATCTAGTTAGAACTTTAATTTAGATAATTTTACTAATTAACTGGTAATGTATAAAATAAGAATAGTATTTAATGATTATTTCTATAATTAAGGTAAAATATACTATATTTTACAATTATAACC
Source organism: Bacteroidales bacterium (assembly GCA_041670905.1). Classification (GTDB taxonomy): domain Bacteria; phylum Bacteroidota; class Bacteroidia; order Bacteroidales; family UBA932; genus JBAXYG01. The sequence goes on along the minus strand of JBAXYG010000118.1, from coordinate 1,890 downwards.
ATATATTACTTTTAATAATATAATGTAAATGATTGATAAATAAGAGATTAAAAATAAATATTTTACCCATAACAATAAGTTATTCCCATATTTTGTAAATGATAGTTAGTTATCTGCGATTTTGTATATTGTACACTTGTAACCAGTCATAAGTGATATAATTGGTTACATAAATACACTCCAACTGATACATATGTGAATTACATTTGTAAACAAATTTTAATTTTAAAGATAAATAGTTAAAGTGTACATTTGCACCCACAAAGAGAAAAAGTGTCTAAAATGGTGCAAAAAATAAGAATACAGGACTATACTTATACCCTGCCGGAGGATAGAATAGCAAAGTTTCCGTTGAAAAACCGTGACGATTCAAAGCTATTACTCTATATTGATAATAATATTCGTGAAGAAAAGTTTTTAAATATAGCTGATTGCCTTCCTAAAAATGGTTTTATGATATTTAATAACACTAAAGTTGTTCCTGCAAGATTGATATTCAAACGTGATTCAGGTGCTATAATAGAAGTATTCTGTCTAGAGCCTGATACTCCCAATGACTATCAGATATGTTTTCTTGAGACAAAAATGTGTAGATGGAAAGCTATTGTGGGAAACGTTAAAAGATGGAAATCAGGTAAATTATCACTTTTGACAGATCATATCTATAAAAAAGGAATTGATATTGAGTATTCAAGCGTAGGTACAGGCGATTATAATTGTGTTGATCCCGAAAATGATGCAAATATTAAAGCCAAAAGGCATCTATCTGAGCTCCAAAGCATAAATTTACAGGTAGAACTTATTGAACGTAAGGATAATGAGACGATTGTTGAGTTTACATGGGATGGTGGTTATTCTTTTTCTAAAGTAATGGAGACTTGTGGACGTATTCCTATTCCTCCTTATCTGAAAAGAGATTCCCAGCTTATTGATTATGAGAGATATCAAACTTATTATGCTAGTAAGGAGGGTTCTGTTGCTGCTCCTACTGCCGGATTGCATTTTACTGATGCAGTATTAAAAAAAATTGAAAAACGAGGAATAATCCGTGATTCTTTATGTCTCCATGTAGGAGCCGGTACTTTTTTACCGGTAAAAAGTGAGTTTATTTCTGATCATCAGATGCATAGTGAGCCTTTTTCTGTGTCATTAGTGTTTTTGATGAATTTATTGGGGCACAGTGAAGGCAAGCCTGTTATTTCTGTAGGTACTACTTCAACAAGATGCCTTGAATCACTTTATTTTCTAGGTGTACAGTGTATCGAAAATGGCGAACCAGGCTTTGTCTCTCAATGGGAACCGTACCGGGAGTCAGGTTATAAATATACATTGAAAGAGTCTGTTTCTGCCTTAATTAAATATATGAAAGATATAAATAAAAATATTTTTACTTCCAGAACGAGTATAATCATTGTACCGGGATATAAATTCAGAGTGATAAATTATATGGTAACAAACTTCCATCAGCCACAGAGCACTTTATTATTATTAATTGCTGCTTTTATCGGAGATAACAATTGGCGGGAAGTTTATAATTTTGCTCTCAGCCATAACTTTAGATTCCTCAGTTATGGTGATTCATCTCTATTAAAATTACGCTCAGAATGCATTTAAAGCTTATTTTTTGTGAGAAAGTCAGGTCCTTTTCTAATTATCCATAATTAAAAATTTGTTTATCTTTGTTATTGCACTATTAATATTGTTGTTAAACAAAAAACTAAACCAAACTAAACAATTTATGAAAAAAACAATTATTGATCATTTTGAACAGGCGGTGGATAAATTTGCAGATTGCGATTTTCTTTTGGAAAATACAAAAGGCACTTTTGAGCCCACTACTTATTCTCAAGTGAGAGAATTTGCATATCAATTTGGTGCAGGGCTTATTGT
>JBAXYG010000117.1:0-5204 GCA_041670905.1 Bacteroidales bacterium | reverse complement strand
CAAGTGATAATATTTCTGAAAAATTCTCAGTTCAAGCAGAAAGAATAGTATTCGATGGATTTTTGAAAGTATATATTGAAGGAAAAGATGAAGATGATGAAAATGAGAAAATTACCTTACTTCCACAATTATCCAAAGGACAGACAATGATCAATAAAGAGATTATTGCAACAGAAAAATACACTTTACGCCCATCTAGATATACAGAAGCAAGTTTAGTTAAAAAACTTGAAGAATTAGGGATTGGACGACCTTCAACTTATGCTCCTACTATATCCACTATCAGCAAGAGGGGTTACATTCTTAAAGAAGATCGTGCAGGTATAGAAAGAGAATACCTCGAAATTAGTTTAAAAGAATCTAAAATTGTCCGCACAACCCGTAAAGAAATTTCCGGTACGGAAAAAGGGAAGCTATTCCCTGAAAATATCGGGCTAGTGGTTACAGATTTCCTTGCAAAAAACTTTGAAGATATAATTGATTACAATTTTACAGCAAAAGTGGAATCTGACTTTGACCAAATTGCAGCAGGGAATATGGTTTGGAATAACGCCATTGGAGAATTTTATGTACCGTTTCACAAAAAAGTTGTAAAGACCATGCAAGAAAACACTCACTCAAATGCAGAGAGGACCATTGGGACCGACCCAAAGAGCGGAAAAACAATAATAGCACGAATAGGACGTTTCGGTCCCCTAGTTCAGAAAGGAACAAATGATGACCCGGAAAAACAATTTGTAAGTTTAAAAAAAGGACAACTTATAGAAAACATCACAATTGAAGATGCTCTTCAACTATTTGAACTTCCTCGTACGGTAGGTAAATACAATGATAAAGAAATAATTGCAGCTATCGGGAGATTCGGCCCATATATCAAATATAACTCTTCTTTCATTTCGTTAGGTAAGTATCTTGATCCTTACACAATAAACGAAAAGGAAGCTATTTCTCTTATTGATGAACATGCTAAAAAAGAGAGCGAAAAATATATTTCAGAATTTCCAAAACACAACATACAAGTGTTAAATGGAAGGTACGGAGCTTATATCAAGTGTGGTAAGGATAATTTTAAAATACCTAAAAACACTGATCCAAAATCTCTTGATGAGACTGCTTGTCTTATAATAATTGAAAACGCAAAAGCGAAAAAAAAATAAGTTACAATTTTTAATTACAGTTTTTGCGCTCAATAAAGCTTTGTCATTTAGCCTTTTATACACAAATTTTCAATATCTCAACAAAAAAAAGTTTCACTTTTTATACTAAAAAAATAAAAAGTGTTATTTATTTTTTATTTTTGCAATTGATATAAAAATAATATTAAAAAAATGGCAACTTATCAAATCGACGCTATTGATCAAAAAATTCTCTCTTTTCTCGTTAAAAACGCAAGAATGCCTTTCCTGGAAATTGCACGTGAATGTGGAGTCTCTGGCGCAGCAATTCATCAAAGAGTAAAAAAAATGGAAAACCTTGGAATTATTACAGGGTCACGTTTATTAGTAAAACCGCAGGCACTGGGATTAAATGTTTGTGCTTTTGTAGGAATAAGTCTTGCTCAGGCAAACAGGTACTCAGAAGTCATTGACGCTTTAAAATTAATTTCAGAAGTAGTAGAATGCCATTTCATTACCGGAAAATTCGCTCTTTTGCTTAAAATCTATTGCTTCAACCATGACCATCTAATGGAAATTCTGATAAATACAATTCAGAATATTCCTTGTGTGGAACAAACCGAAACATGGATTTCTCTTGATCAAGCAATCGAACGTCAAGTTTGGGTAAAAGATTATCCGAACGTAGGAAATACTGTCAAATAGTTTTATCCTTCAAAATAAACATAAACGATTTAGCCACCTCCAGATCTTCTGGAGTGGTTATTTTGATATTGTATCTACTCCCTTGACAAATACGAATATTACATCCGTAAGCTTCAACAACAGAAGCGTCATCTGTGAATTTTGGAGAAAAAGCTTGCTTATATGCATTAACAAGCACTTCAGAATGAAATATTTGTGGAGTCTGAACAAGCAAAAATTTTTCTCTATCAACTGAAAAACTATTCCCATTTTTATCAATTTCACGAATTGACTCTACGGGTTTGATTGCCGGAATCAAAGCAGGAACACTTTTCGCCTGCTCAAATAAGCCAATAAGAAACTGTGTTGAGACAAATGGTCTGACACCATCATGTACAGCTACCAAAGAACCATCAGGTATAAATTTCAATGCATTTTGTACAGAATGAAATCTTGTTATTCCACCAGAAGGCAGGAAGTATTTAGGGAGAAAATCATTTTGGGTACAATAATCCTTCCAGTATTTTTTTAATTCTTGTGGGAGAACCACAATTATCTCTATTTCAAATGGAAGGGATAAAAATTGTTCAATTGTATGTCGTAAAATAGGCTTACCTTCAAGTTCAAGAAATTGCTTTGCAACTTTTGTTCCCATACGTTTTCCGTCTCCTCCAGCCAAGATAATTGCATACGGTTTTCTATCCATAATTATCTCATGTTTTCTCATAGCAAAAATAGTTTTTTTATCTTTATTATTACTAAATTTGTTCTTTATAATATTTCAATTCTCAAAACACCCTATGTACACAAAACCTGATACAAAAAAAATCAAACAGGCTCTTATTTCCGTATATCACAAAGACGGAATTGATGTAATTGCAAATGAGCTTGTTAAATGTGGAGTAAAACTAATTTCCACAGGAGGAACCTATGATTTTATCAAAGATTTAGGACTTCCTGTTTCTAAAGTTGAGGATATCACAGGATACCCGTCAATACTGGGAGGAAGAGTAAAAACCCTTCATCCTAAAATCTTTGGAGGTATCCTTTCAAGAAGAGACAATAATACGGACATTGCCCAAACTAAAGAGTACGAAATTCCTGCTATTGATCTGGTAATTGTTGACCTTTACCCTTTTGAAGAGTATGTAAATGCAGGCGCATCTCACGAAGACATTATTGAAAAAATAGATATAGGAGGCATTTCTCTGATTCGCGCAGCTGCTAAAAATTATAAAGATGTTATCATCGTTCCTTGTCAAGGAGGATACGCTCCTCTACTCGAACTTTTAAAAAAGAAAGATGGAGAAAGTGATATACAAGATAGAGAATTATTCGCAAAATATGCTTTTCTTACCAGCTCAAATTATGACACACATATCTTTAAATACTTTAATAAATATGAGGCTATACCTGCTTTCAATGAATGTGTTACAGAATCACACAAATTGAGATACGGAGAAAATCCTCATCAGAATGCCGAATATTTTGGCAGTAAAGATTCTATTCCGGAACAGGTACATGGAAAAGAAATATCTTACAATAATATGCTGGATATTGAAGCTGCCATAGAACTTATTTCTGATTTTGAAGCACCTACTGTTGCTGTTATCAAACACAACAACGCATGCGGATGTGCAACAAGAAACAATATTTTCGATGCGTGGAAGGATGCTCTCATAGCAGATCCCGTATCTGCCTACGGAGGAATAATAATAGCAAACAGTACTATTGACAGCAATACGGCCAGTGAGATAAATAAAATATTTTTTGAAGTTATAATAGCCCCCGGATATTGTGATACGGCTTTGGACATTCTAAAAGAGAAAAAGAACCGGATAATACTGATAAATAATAATACTAAACCTTCTGAAAAAAAATTTCGTTCAATACTTGGAGGTATCTTAGTACAAGACAGAGACAATTTTGTTGAAACTGCTGAAAATCTAAAAACCGTAACAATTATAGCTCCCATTGATAACCAAATACAAGATTTATTATTTGCAAATAAATTGGTTAAACATTCAAAATCAAATTCAATTGTACTTGTCAAGGATAACATGCTTCTTGCAAGTGGCATAGGACAAACATCCCGTGTTGATGCCCTTAAACAGGCAATCACAAAAGCTCAATCATTCGGATTTGAACTAAAGGATGCTGTTATGGCTTCAGATGCATTTTTCCCCTTCCCTGATTGTGTTGAAATAGCAAATAAGGCTGGAATAACAGCAGTAATCCATCCGGGAGGATCAATCAGAGACCAATTAAGTATTGACTATTGCAATGCGAACAATGTTGCGATGGTAATTACAGGAATAAGACATTTTAAACATTAAAAACTAAAAAATATATATACATAATGGCTTTATCTTTTCTAACACAAGAGTTGGCAATAGATTTAGGAACCGCCAACACTGTCATTTTTATGAATGACAAGAAAGTTATTGACGAACCATCCATCGTTGCTATCGATAAATTAACAGGAAAACCGATTGCTGTTGGAACGAGAGCAAAACAAATGCATGAACGGACAAGCCCTAATATCAAGACAGTCAGACCATTGAAAGATGGAGTGATAGCTGACTTTGATGCTGCTGAACAGATGCTTCGAGAGTTTATCAAAATGATAAATTACAAAAAAAGAATTTTTACCCCTAGTCTAAAAATGGTAGTTAGTATTCCTTCTGGGAGTACGGAAGTAGAGATACGTGCTGTACGTGATTCATCAGAACACGCTGGTGGTCGCGATGTATATTTGATTTTCGAACCTATGGCAGCCGCCTTAGGTATCGGGATTGATGTTTCAGCACCTTCGGGAAATATGATTGTGGATATTGGAGGAGGTACTACTGAAATTGCAGTAATTTCTTTAGGGGGCATTGTCGCAGATGAAAGTATACGGGTTGCCGGAGATGTTTTTACTTCTGAAATTCAGCAATATATGCGTCAGCAACATAATATTAAAATCGGCGAACTTACAGCAGAAGACATAAAAATAAAGATTGGTGCTGCACTTTCCGAATTGGATGAAGTAATCGAACCTTATATCGTACGTGGCCCAAACCTTATGACTGCACATCCGGTTGAAGCAGCAGTATCTTCACAAGAAATAGCCCATTGCCTTGATAAATCTCTTGTAAAGATTGAATCAGCAGTCCTTACCGTTCTTGAACAGACTCCTCCGGAATTATATGGAGATATCGTTCAAAAGGGGATATTTTTGACAGGTGGAGGAGCTCTGCTTAAAGGCCTTGATATAAGACTTAGTAAAAAAATCAATATTCCTTTCCATGTTGCCGAAGATCCTCTTCGAGCAGTTGCCAGAGGAACTTGTATTGCACTTAAGAACTGCGGTTCATTCAAATTTTTAATGCGATGAAAAAGCGTTCCGGTCTCATAAGATCT
>JBAXYG010000116.1:0-5219 GCA_041670905.1 Bacteroidales bacterium | reverse complement strand
TTAGCATTGTTAGTGTGCAGATTGTAATCAATATCTGTTACTTTAATCTCTTTTTGTCCAATAAATTGTAGATTGTCTGGGGCAGATATCTTTTCACAATGTCCGCAAATGGCCTCTTTAGGGTTTGATTTATCATCGTAACTGTTACCGAGTATATGGTCAGTTCGTTGTACCCGGCGACTCTCCATATTCATGATAAGCCAAGAAGTGGTAGCCTCAATAATTGGATTTCCTTCCTTGTCTGTCATTTCAAAATCTCGGATGGCAAATAAACCATCTTCACGTCTATTCCATGTTTCAAGAGTGACCATATCTTCCCATTTAGGAGCTTTAATAAATTTAACATGGGCTCTTGATATTACCCAGACATTGTTGTTTTTTATAAGATCATAATATCCGCAGCCAATTTGTGTTGAATGAATATGTGCTATCTCTTGTGCTGCATTCATGAATGCGAATGCTTTATAATTTTTTTGGGTATCTACTTCATAACATTTAATAATGAACTTTTCTTTATAACTGCATTCCATATGAACTATTATTTTTGTTCACAAAGTTAATATTTTTCTAAAACCAAATAATTAAATTACCTTTGTATCCCGTTATAATCAATCAGATTTACTATGAACACAAAATATGTATTTGTCTCAGGCGGGGTATCATCTTCATTAGGAAAAGGAATTATTTCTGCATCAATAGCAAAATTGTTGCAGGCCAGGAACCTTAAAGTGACAATTCAAAAATTTGATCCTTACATAAACATCGATCCGGGTACATTGAATCCCTATGAGCATGGAGAATGTTATGTTACTGAAGACGGTGCAGAAACAGATTTGGATTTAGGACATTATGAAAGGTTTCTTAATGTTTACACTTCAAAGGCTAATAATGTGACTACCGGGAAAATATACAGAACTGTAATTGACAAAGAAAGAGAAGGTGCTTATTTAGGTAAAACAGTTCAAATAATTCCGCAGATTACTGATGAAATCAAGAGAAGAATGTTGTTGCTTGGTAAAACCGGCAAGTATAATGTAATAATAACAGAATTGGGTGGGACTGTAGGTGATATAGAATCATTGCCTTTTATTGAAGCTGTTCGTCAACTCCAATGGGAACTTCCAAGGGAAGATTGTATTATGGTACATCTTACTCTTGTTCCATATCTTAGTGCAGCTAAAGAACTGAAGACAAAACCTACACAACACTCTGTGAGAATGCTTCAGCAGTATGGTGTTCAACCGGATATCATAGTGTGTAGGACGGAACATCCTATTCCTCAGGAGATAAAGAGAAAAGTTGCTCTTTTTTGTAATGTAAAGCCTAATGCTGTTATTGAGTCTTTGGATGCAAAAAGTATCTATGAAGTTCCATTGGCAATTCAGGCTCAAAAAATGGATGAAATCGTTCTTGAGAGATTCCAGATAAAGAATTTACCTGAGCCAGATCTTGATCAATGGAAAGCTTTTATTAAAAGACTTTATAACCCTAAGAGTGAGGTTAATATAGCGTTAGTGGGAAAATATGTTGAGCTTCAAGATGCCTATAAATCTATTCTTGAATCATTTATACATGCGGGAGTTTCAAATGAATGTAAAGTTATTGTTCATTCCATACATAGTGAATATATTAAAGAGGATAATGTGAAAGAGAAATTATCCGGAATGGATGGTATCCTAGTTGCTCCAGGATTTGGTGAGCGTGGGCTTGAGGGGAAGATAAAGGCCATTACTTATGCCAGAGAAAATATGGTGCCTTTTTTTGGCATATGTTTAGGTATGCAGATGGCAGTAATTGAGTTTGCACGAAATGTGCTTGGCATGAAGGATGCAATGACTACAGAGGTATCTCCAAATACTAAAGTGCCTATTATTGACTTGATGGAAGATCAGAAAACTCTTACAATCAAAGGAGGTACAATGCGTTTGGGTGCTTATTCTTGCCATATAAAAGAGGATACTTTGGCCTACAAGATTTATGGTAAAGAAAATATTCAAGAACGTCACAGACATAGATATGAATTCAATAACAAGTATTTGGATTCAATTACTGAAGGAGGAATGGTTGCCAGCGGCAAGAATCTTGAAACAGGGTTGATAGAAATAATTGAAATACCTTCACATCCTTTTTTTATTGGAGTTCAGTTCCATCCAGAATTAAAGAGCACTGTAGAAAATCCTCAACCTATTTTTGTCTCTTTTGTTGAAGCCGCGATGAAGTATAAGAATGAAAAGAAATAGATGTAATATTATTTTATTTTTAAGTTTATTTTTTTTGACTTTTTCAATTTGCTTAAATGCACAAAAGCCTAAAAGATATTCTTTTAAAATTGAGCAGACACTACCACATGATGTTTCCGCTTATACTCAAGGTTTGTTTTTTCATAACGGAGAATTATACGAAACCACAGGTCAGTATGGGGAGTCTTCTTTAAGAAAGGTTGATTTAATTAAAGGAACTGTCATTAAAAGAGAAAATTTCGAAAGGAAATATTTCGTGGAAGGGTCCTGTGTATATAAGAATAGAATTTATATTTTGACTTGGAGAGAAAATAGATGTTTTGTATATGACATCGATACATGGAAACAGCTTGGCTATTTATATAATTCAAAAGAGGGGTGGGGACTTACTACTGATGGAACTACTCTTATAATGAGTGATGGCTCTTCAAAGTTATTTTTTATTGATCCTGAAACATTTGTACAGAAGAAAGAGATAACAGTGAAACTTGATGGATCCCCTGTTACACAACTAAACGAGTTGGAGTATATTAAAGGAGAAATATGGGCTAACGTTTACGGATCTGACATTATTTTGATCATTTCACCGGATAACGGTATTGTGAAATCGATTATTGATTGTAGAAATTTATTATCCGGAGCTTTGGTGACTCCAAACACTGATGTTTTGAACGGCATTGCATGGGACGAAAAAACAGGCAGTATTTATTTAACAGGAAAGTATTGGCCAAAAATGTATAAAATCTCTCTAGTAGAGAAAAAATAAATTTTATTAATCGGGGGTGCTCAACAGGGCTGAGATAATACCCACAAAACCTGATACGGGTAATGCCGTCGGAGGAAGGAATTATGAAAAAAACTTTTTTATTAGCAGCATTGCTGCTTCCTTTGTTGTCATTTGCACAACAACCGGTCAATCCGGAAAAAAATCAAAAAATTGATAGTGTCGTAATATCTGCTTATAGAGCAGGTAAAAATACGCCTGTCTCTTATACTGATATAACAAAAGAGGAGATGAAGGCTTCAAGTCCATCTGCTTCAATACCCTTATTGTTGAAACTTCAGCCATCAGTAATTTCCACAAATGAGGGTGGAACAGGTCTGGGATATTCAAAGTTGAGAGTAAGGGGAAGTGACGCAACAAGAATAAATGTGACTCTTAATGGAGTAACTCTCAATGATTCTGAATCGCAGGAGGTCTTCTGGGTAAATCTTCCTGCTCTTACCGGAATGCTAGAGTCAATACAGATACAACGAGGTGTAGGAACTTCTGTTAATGGACCCGGGGCATTTGGAGCCAGCATAAATATGCAAACCATGTTGCCTAACGATAGACCCTATGGAGATGTCGAAATTTCCGGGGGATCTTATTCTACCGGTACAATAGCTGTCGGTTTAGGTTCAGGACGACTTGATAACGGATTTTCTTTTGATGTAAGGTATGCCTATAATACCACTGAAGGCTATATAAGAAATGCTTTTGCCCGACTTCATTCTCTATATGCTTCGGCCGGATGGATGAAGGGAGATAATTCTGTAAAAATAAATTATATTTTAGGAAAGCAGAAGACAGGGATAACATGGGAAGGTATTCCTCGTGATATGATTGAATCTGATAGAAGGTATAATCCTGCGGGAGAATATTATGATTCCGAAGGAAATCTTCAGTATTATGATAATGAGACTGATAATTACGTTCAGAATCACTTTCAGGGGATATATTCTCATCAGTTTACCTCAAGTCTATATTGGACTACTACTTTGAATTACACAAAAGGCGATGGATACTATGAAAATTATAAGGATAGCAAGAAACTTTCTTTATATGGTTTAACTCCCCAAATTATAAATGGTGTGGAATATAAGAAAAGCGATGTGATTATTCAGCAGGCATTGGACAATGGATATTATGTGGCATCTTCTGCTGTGAAGTATTCCAAGAATGATTTATCCATAAATTCCAGTGTATCCTATTCTTATTATAATGGAGACCATTTTGGAATTTTGACTTGGGCTGAGAATAATGCAAATATTCCTCAAGATTATTGTTGGTATGAAAACAATGGTAAAAAAAATGATGTGAGCTCTTTCGTCAGAGGAGAGTATTCATTTTTGCACGGTAAAATCACTCTCTATGGAGATATGCAATATCGTCATATAGATTTTCGTCTTAGTGGGATAGATAAAGATTTTGCTTCGCTGGATAAAGTACTAAAATATAATTTTTTTAATCCTAAAGGGGGGCTTTCTTATTCATTAAATCCCAACAGCCAATTCTATGCTTCTCTCTCAGTAGGGCATAAGGAACCAAGTCGCAGTGATATAAAAGAGGCGATAAAAGGTGAAAGGTCAGATGGAATATTACCGGAAAGGCTGCTTGATTATGAATTTGGGTATAGATATGAAGAGGGATTTTTTTCATTTTCTCTCAATGGATATTTGATGGAATATAAAAACCAGTTGGTCGAAACTGGGAAATTAACGGAAACCGGCCATAAAATAAAAGAAAATGTCGCTGAAAGTTATCGCAGAGGAGTTGAGCTATCTGCTACATGGAAAAGTGTATCATGGTTGAGGTTTGATGCCAATCTTGCATTGAGCAAAAATAAAATAAAGGGTTATACGGCTTGGGTAGATACTTATAACAATGCAAATGACTGGGAACCACTATCACAAACTTCCGAATATTATGGACTGACAAATATTTTAATGTCCCCCGAGGTTGTAGGCATGGGGATGGTTACTTTTTTCCCATGTAAAGATTTTTCATTTTATATTTCAGGAAAATATGTAGGAAAACAGTATTATGATAACACTTCAAATGATGAACGTTCTTTGCCTGCTTATATTACTTTGTCTCTTCAGGGACAATATGTTTTTGGAAAGATAAAGTTTTCTATCTTTGCAGATAATTTATTGAATAATAAATACATTTCTGATGCCTGGGTTTATAGAGCACGTTTTGCGGATGGCTCTGCT
>JBAXYG010000115.1:0-5259 GCA_041670905.1 Bacteroidales bacterium | reverse complement strand
TATCATTTGGGCTTGTCGACCTCTTGTTAATATCTTTGTTTCTATTTTTATCCATATTTCAGTAACTTTGTATCAATTATAATTGAACAAATTTAATAAAAATTATGGATAAGAGAGTACTTTTAATGATTCTTGATGGCTGGGGAGAAGGTGTTCATGACAAAACTAATGCAATATATACGACAGGAACTCCCGAAATAGACAAATTGAGATCAAAATATTCTTTTTCACATTTGAGTGCAAGTGGAGAAGATGTAGGATTACCAATAGGCCAAATGGGAAATTCCGAGGTTGGTCACTTAAATATTGGTGCAGGCCGTGTTGTTTATCAGGACCTTGTTAAGATAAATATTGCATGTAGAAATCATGCTCTGCTAAAAAATGTAGAGATTAGGAATGCCTATGATTATGTTAAAAAAACCGGCAAACAACTTCATTTTATTGGACTCTGTTCTGATGGTGGGGTTCACAGCTCCTTGGAACATTTATATGAGTTTTTGAGTGTAGCAAAGGAAGAAAAAATTGAGAAGGTGTTTGTACACTGTTTTATGGATGGTAGGGATACTGATCCAAAGAGCGGGAAAGGATTCATTACCTCTTTAGAGAAAGAAATGAAGAAAAGTACCGGCAAAATTGCTTCAGTGATTGGAAGGTATTATGCTATGGATAGGGATAAGAGATGGAATAGAATAAAAATCGCATATGATTTGTTGGTAAATGGTGTCGGAGACAAATTTTCTTCAGCTTCTGAAGGAGTTGATGCATCTTATAACAATAATGTTACAGATGAATTTATTAAGCCAATATGTGTAGTTGACGGGAAAGGAAAGCCAACGGCTGTCATTCAGGAAGGCGATGCCGTCATTTTCTTTAATTTTAGAAATGATCGCGCCAGAGAAATAACTTCAGTTTTAACTCAGGCTGATATGCCAGAATCAAATATGCACACTATTCCGTTATATTATTGTTGTCTCACTCCTTATGATGATAAATTTAAAGATTTACATATTTTGTTTGACAAGGAAAATGTGCATCAAACTATTGGGGAAGTTGTATCTGATGCAGGTAAAACACAACTTAGAATAGCAGAAACCGAAAAATATGCTCATGTAACTTTTTTCTTTTCCGGAGGAAGGGAAGCAATCTTTAAAAATGAAGACAGAATATTAATTAACTCTCCCAAAGTTGCTACTTATGATTTGCAACCTGAAATGAGTGCTCTTCAGGTTAAAGATGCTTTATTAAAAGATCTGGACACCCAAAAGCACGATATGATAATTCTTAATTTTGCAAATGGAGATATGGTGGGACATACCGGTGTTTATGATGCTATAAAAAAAGCTGTAAGAACAATTGATTCATGTGTTGGAGAGGTGGTTAAGATTGCCGTAAAGAATGGATATACAGTACTTATCACTGCCGACCATGGTAATGCAGATAAGGCCATTAATGCTGATGGAACTCCAAATACCGCACATTCTTTGAATCCTGTACAGTTTATAGTTGTTGATGATGATGTAAAAAATGTTGACGACGGTATTTTGGCTGATATTGCACCTACAATATTGAAGCTTATGGGAATTCCTAAACCGGAAATAATGACCGGAAAATCACTAATATAATTCTGATATGTCATTTGTTCACCTACATGTTCATACCCAATATTCTATTTTGGACGGAGCGGCTTCTATTTCCAAACTTTTTAAGAAGGCTGATGAAGATGGTCAGAAAGCGCTTGCTATTACTGATCATGGAAACATGTATGGTGTAAAAGAATTTTTTAAATATGCCAATAAATATCCGAATGTAAAGCCGATCATTGGATGTGAAGTTTATGTAGCCAGAGAGGGAAGGCATATTCGCAGAGTGAAAGAGGATAAGAGTTCCTTTCACCTTATATTGTTGGCAAAGAATCTTAAAGGATATCATAATTTGGTAAAATTATGTTCTTATGGTTTTATTGAAGGGTTTTATTATCGACCAAGGATAGATAGGGAACTTTTGGAAAAATATCATGAAGGGTTAATATGCTCCAGCGCCTGTCTTGCGGGAGAAGTACAAAGAGAAGTTTACAATAATAACCTTGAGGCAGCAGAAGATGCGCTATTATGGTATAAGGAACTTTTTGGAGAGGATTATTATCTTGAGGTACAAAGACATGAAACATTTATTGAAGGTGCTGATAAAACAACTTTTCAAAAACAGCAGATTGTAAATGAGCAACTATTTGAGTTTTCAAAAAAATTTAATGTAAAAGTTATTGCCACAAATGATGTTCACTTTATCAATGCTGAAGATGGTGGTGCCCATGATAGACTTATCTGTCTGACTACAAATCAGAATTATGAAGACCAAGACCGGATGAGATATACTCAACAAGAGTATTTAAAGACCCAGCAGGAGATGAGCGACATTTTCTCAGATCATCCGGAAGTAATAACAAATACTCTTGAGATTGCGGAAAAAATTGAGAAATACAGCATTGACTCACCATTGATTCTACCTGTATTTCCAATACCTGCAGAATTTTCCAATTCTGTCGAATATCTGCGCCATCTTACATTTGAAGGAGCAAAAAACCGATACGGAGAAGTTACGGATAGTCTTATAGAAAGGATGGAGTTTGAATTGGATACTATAAAGAAAATGGGGTTTCCCGATTATTTTCTTATAGTTTGGGACTTTATCCGTGCTGCCCATGAAAGAGGTGTTTCAGTAGGCCCAGGTAGAGGGTCCGCCGCTGGTTCAGTTGTCGCATATTGTCTTAAAATTACAAATATTGATCCGCTTAAGTACAATTTACTATTTGAGCGTTTTTTAAATCCTGAGCGTATATCAATGCCAGATATTGATATTGATTTTGACGACGAAGGGAGATATAAGATTTTTA
Organism: Bacteroidales bacterium; assembly: GCA_041670905.1. Lineage (GTDB taxonomy): Bacteria > Bacteroidota > Bacteroidia > Bacteroidales > UBA932 > JBAXYG01. Next base: position 2,369 of record JBAXYG010000115.1, on the reverse strand, counting down.
AATATGTTGAAGAAAAATATGGAAAGGACCATATTTCGCATGTTTCAACTTTTGGAACTATGGCTACAAAGAGCGCTATAAGAGATATAGCTAGAATTCATAAGGTTCCATTAAACGAATCCGATCGTTTGGCAAAGCTTGTTCCAAAAAATTTTGAAATAGATGTGGATGATTCTGAAAATCCCGGGAAAAAGAAAAAAGAAACAATTGATGCATCAATTGAAAATTGTATTAAGTATATTCCTGAATTTAAAGAAGCATTAGAATCTGATGACAAGAATTTGAGAGATACTATAATATATGCCGGTCAGCTTGAAGGAAGTATAAGACAAACAGGTGTTCATGCCTGTGCATTAATTATAGGACGTGAGAACTTGACAAATTTTATTCCGATTTGTTTAGGTACAGATAAGGATACTGGAGAAAGTGTTTGGGTTTCTCAATATGAAGGATCATATATTGAGGATGTCGGAATGTTGAAAATGGATTTTTTGGGGTTGAGGACTTTATCCATTATTAATGAGTGTATTGCTAATATTAAAAAAAGTACGAAGGAAGAGATAAATATAGATAATATTCCTATTGACGATAAGCTTACTTACGAACTTTTTAGTCGCGGAGATACAATTGGTGTATTCCAGTTTGAATCCGATGGTATGAAAAAATGGTTGAGGGAATTGCATCCTAATCGTTTTGAAGATTTAATAGCAATGAATGCTCTGTATCGTCCCGGACCAATGGGGTATATACCAGATTTTGTTGCAAGGAAATTAGGGGAAAGAGAGATTGAATATGATCTTCCCGAAATGGAGGAGATTTTACGTGAAACGTATGGTATAACTGTATATCAGGAGCAGGTTATGCTTTTATCCCGGAGACTGGCCGGTTTTTCACCGGGACAGGCTGATAGTTTGCGTAAGGCAATGGGGAAGAAGAAGATTGCAGAGATGGCAAAAAATTATACGATGTTTATTGAGGGCGGTATTAAAAATGGACATCCAAAAGATAAGCTCGAAAAGATATGGAATGACTGGAAAAGTTTTGCCGAATATGCCTTCAATAAATCACATTCTACCTGTTATGCTTGGATAGGATATCAGACGGCATATTTAAAAGCGCACTATCCTGCTGAATTTCTTGCGGCCAATTTAAGTAAGAATCTCAATGATATAGATGAGATTACTAAGCTTATGGACGATTGCAGGAGAATGAAAATTAAGGTACTTGGACCTGATGTAAATGAAAGTTCCACTACCTTTACTGTTAATAAAGATGGAAATATCCGTTTCGGAATGGCTGGGATAAAGGGGGTGGGATCTAATGTGATTGATTCTATTATTTCAAACAGAGAACAGGGAAACAACTTTAAGGATATTTTTGATTTTATTGAAAGAGTTCCTTTGGGTGTAGTAAATCGTAAGGTAATAGAATGTTTGGTTAATTCAGGTGCATTTGATGGATTCACGGATTTAAAAAGGCCTCAATATTTTCTTGGTAACGGTAAAGATGAGTCTTTTATTGAGGGACTTTTGAAATATGCAAATAAGTTTCAAAATGACACAATGCTGCAAGGGAATAATCTTTTCGGTGGCGTTGAAGAAATGAAGCCTGTGCGCCCTGATATACCTTGTCTTATTGAATTCAATGAGCTTGAACAATTGAAAAGGGAAAAAGAATTGGTTGGTATGTACCTTTCTTCACATCCTTTAGACCGGTTTAAATTTGAAATACAGACCTTTACTACTAACCAATTATTGGAATTGCCGGAAATAGAGTCGACACTTCAAAAAAAAGTATCTAATCAGAATAAAGACTTTTTTGTAGCCGGATTAGTTACTGATGTGCAGGTAAGCTATACAAAAACAACAAATAAACCATGGTGTCGTTTTACAGTTGAGGATTTTACCGGTAGTCATACTTTTGCGTTGTTTGGGAAAGATTACGAAGCTTTTATGAAGTATACCGTCATTCATTCAGCACTATTAATAAAAATTTCTTCCACACCTCGTTATAGAAAAAAAGATGATCCCAGACAGATGGAATATGAGTTAAAAATAAAGGGTATCACTCTTCTTTCAAATACCAAGGATGATTATATAAAAGAGTTCTATATAACAATTCCGGTAGAGATACTGAATAGTGTTTTCAGAAAAAAATTGATTAAAGCACTAAAAGAGAATCAGGGTAGTGCACGCCTGTATATTAATGCAGTTGATACAGCAAATGACATTTCCGTAGAGTTTTTCTCAAAGAAAATATTTGTTTCTCCTAATCAGGTGTTGTTTGACTGGCTGGATGATATGAATCTTCCTTATAGGTTTAGTAGAACTATCCTCTTGTAGTTTATTTTTTATTAACCAAAGAGAGTA
>JBAXYG010000114.1:0-5284 GCA_041670905.1 Bacteroidales bacterium | reverse complement strand
CCAGGGGAAATCACAAGCATATCATCAATTTTATTATTTCTTTTAGGAACTCTAAAAAAGGTGAACATAAAAACAGCCTGAAACAAACATATTGCGCCAATAATATGTTTAATTACCATTGAATCACAGAATATATAAAACAATGCAGCTATGACAGTACAAATCAAAAAATTTACTGCAATAATCGTATATCCTTCTTTATGAATTTTCATTAATTATATATTTATATAAGTAAAAATATTTTCAAATAAATGACTACAACCGGGATAACAAAGAGAGCCCCGTCAAATCTATCCAGCAATCCACCGTGCCCAGGCATAATATTTCCAGCATCTTTGACTCCGCAGTTTCTTTTTATCAGTGATTCAAACAAATCACCCAACGTGCTGAAAACAACAACAATAAGAGTAATTGCAAAACAATGTAACATACTAAATTCCATCCATCCTAATGTATACATTATTATTGCAGATATTATAGCCAATACTACACCTCCAATAACTCCGGCCCAAGACTTTTTAGGGGAAATAGAAGGAAATAATCTTTTTCTTCCCTCTTTTTGTCCGAAAGCCATTCCAAAAATATATGCCCCTATGTCATTCATCCAAATCAGAATAAATATACTAAGAAATATTTTTGCAGAATAATTTCCATTGCCATCAAATACCAGAAAGTTTGATGTAGCAATCGGCAGTGCAATATATATTAACGGAAAAAACAAACCAAAAGATTTTATATGTTCCTCTCGTGCATTTTTCCTGAACATCAGTAATATGAAATTTGTTATAAGAGGAAGAAAAACTAACAGTAGATACTTAGGATCCAATCCATATCCCAAAAATAAAAAAAGAAGAATAAATAATGAGACAGCCGTTATAATTGAAATTATTTTTTCAGCAAAAAAACCTTTTTCAATAGTTATATTGAAATACTCCAACATCATAACCGATATAGAAAAGACAATAGCTACTGCAAACGTATACGGAAACATAGAGCATACTACCATAGCTACTAAAAAAACTAAACCACTAAAGCATCTTTTGAATAGAGTCTCCATTTATATATTATTTAATCGCTTCTTCAATTATGTTATTAGGGTTTCTACCTTTTCTAGGACCAAAAATACGTTCTAAATCTTCAGAGAAAATAACTTCCCTCTCAAGCAACATTTTGGCCAATGTTTCAAACCCAACTCTATTCTCCTTAAGCACACTCATTGCCATCTTATGAGCCTTGTCAATAATCTTTTTAACCTCTGAATCTATTAATTCAGCAGTTTTCTCACTATAAGGCTTTGATAATGTAAGTTCTGACCTTCCTGAAGAATCATAAAACGATATGTTACCAACCTCCTCACTCATGCCAAAATAAGCAACCATAGCATAAGCCTGTTTGGTTAGCTTTTCCAAATCACTCAAAGCTCCCGTTGATATCTTACCATTTACAATTTCCTCTGCAACGCGACCGCCAATTGTAGCAGCCATCTCATCCATCATCTGATCTGTATTAGTAAGTTGACGTTCTTCAGGTAAATACCATGCAGCCCCAAGAGATTGCCCCCTAGGAATAATTGTAACCTTTAAAAGAGGATTAGCATTAGGCAAAATCCAACTTACTGTAGCATGGCCTGCCTCATGATGAGCTATAGTTTTTTTCTCATCAGGGGAAATAATCTTACTCTTTCTCTCCAGCCCACCAATGATTCTGTCAATAGCATCAAGAAAATCCTGTTTTTCAATACTAGGTTTATCTTTTCTTGCAGCAATCAAAGCAGCTTCATTACATACATTTGCTATATCTGCTCCGGAAAAACCGGGAGTCTGCTTTGCCAAAAATTCAATATTAAATCCGTCAATAAGTTTAAGAGCACGCAAATGAACTTTAAAAATTTCAAGTCGCTCTTTTAACTCAGGTAAATCTACATGAATCTGTCTGTCAAAACGACCTGCACGCATCAAAGCCTTGTCCAATATATCCGCCCTGTTTGTTGCAGCAAGAATAATCACACCTGAATTTGAGCCAAAACCATCCATCTCTGTAAGAAGTTGATTTAATGTATTTTCTCTCTCATCATTTGAAGAAAATCCTCCATTTTTACTTCTTGCACGTCCAACAGCATCAATCTCATCAATAAAAACAATACATGGAGCCTTCTCTTTTGCTTGACGGAATAAATCTCTAACTCTTGAAGCACCAACTCCAACAAACATTTCCACAAAATCCGAACCTGATATCGAAAAGAAAGGGACATCCGCCTCTCCAGCAACTGCTTTTGCAAGTAAAGTTTTTCCTGTGCCCGGAGGGCCAACAAGAAGCGCTCCTTTAGGAATTTTTCCCCCAAGAGCAGTATATTTTTTAGGATTTTTCAAAAAATCAACTATTTCCATCACCTCAACCTTTGCTTCCTCGAGACCTGCAACATCTTTGAAAGTCACTTTTACATTATTAGCCTTATCAAAAAGTTTTGCCTGAGATTTTCCTACATTGAAAATTCCTCCCCCACCTCCAGCTCCGCCACCACCCATATTTTTCATCGGGCGGAACAACAGAAAATACATAATAATCAGCAATATAGGAAAGAAAAGCCACTCAAGAGCCTTCCCCCAATAATTAAGCCGTTCATCAGTAACAACTTTAAATCTATTATCAACAGGAAGAAGCTCTCTAACCTGAGAAAATTCCTTTTCGGCATCAAAACTGTCAGAAACTAAAAAATAAAAATGGGGACCTGCTTTAGGAGCATTCCCACCAAACTGATTTTTATATTTTTCCAGACTATCCTTCTTAATATATACTTCAGCTTTATTCTCATTTCTTATAAATACTATCTTATCCACATCACCACTAACAAGTATCTGCTCCTTTATTTCAATCCATTCTTTTTTCAAAGGATCGGAACTTCCACCCATTCTCCACATATAAACAAGTCCTATAAGAAGAAGAATATATATCCAATAAAAACCTAATTTTGGCTTTTTACTCTTTGGATTTATCCGAGGTGTATTTTTTTTATTGTTGTCTTCCATAACTATTCTTCAAATAACTGTTTTTCAGCATCAGCCCACAAATCTTCTAATCTGTAAAATTCCCTATATTCAGTCTTAAACACATGAACAACAATGTTAATAAAATCAAGAATAATCCAAAAGCCATTCTCCTTTCCTTGCTTACGAAGTACTGACCTATTACATTTCGTATCCATCATTTCTTCTATATAATCAGATATTGCAACAACTTGAGTAGTAGAATCTGCATTACATATCACAAAATAATCTGATATGGAAGTACCTATTTTTCTTAGATCCATAGAAATAACATTTTTTGCCTTTTTGTCCAACATTGCTTCAGCTATTGTCTGTATCTCTATTTTATCGACATTAATGTCACTTTTATTAATTTCAATCTTTTTTTTCATCTATAATTATTATCTTAGTAGTACAAATATACTGCAAATTTTTGGCCAATCAACTATTTGGCAGTCTTGGTAATATTCAACAATGAAAAAAGCAACTAACATCGTATGGTTTGATTCAATAGATTCAACTAACAATCAATTATTTACAGACAAAAAAGAACTACCTGACAAGAGTGTATACGCTGCTGTTTTTCAGACAGCCGGCCGAGGGCAAAGAGGAAATTCATGGAACAGTAGTGCTGGTGAAAATCTTACCTTTTCAATTTTGTTTAAACCCACCCAACTATCTTCTAATAACCAGTTTATAGTATCTCAGGTGGTTACTTTGGGAATTATTAATTACCTCAGAACAAAAGGAGTTGAGGCAAAAATAAAATGGCCTAATGATATATATGTTGGTAATCTCAAAATATGTGGGATTCTTATAGAAAATACGATAAGTAGTGACAAATTGACACATAGCGTTGCAGGAATTGGACTAAACCTCAACCAGAATTTTTTTAATACTACAGCTGCCAATCCTACTTCTCTAACAATTCTCACTGGAGAAAAATACAACATAAAAGAAGAGCTGGATATTTTACTTGACAATATTTTTAATTATTATGATTCTCTCACTGTGGAAAAATACGATGAAATAAAAAAGAAATATTTAGAGAATCTCTACCGTATAGGAGAATACCACAATTTTATTGAGATAGCTGACAATAAGACAATAAATGCACGGATTATTGGTATAAACAAAGCCGCCTGCATTGTACTTGAACATTCAGACGGCTTGATAAGATCTTATGCCTTCAAAGAGTTAAAGTATATTATCTAACTTTTTTTATAGCCTTTATTGACTCTCTAGGATTATTAGATCCAAAGACAGAACTACCAGAAACAAGTATATCGGCACCTGCAGAAACAAGAATTTTTGCATTTTCTGCATTGATACCGCCATCGACTTCAATAAGGCATTTAGTCTCTTTAACGGAAATAAGTTTCTTTAGCCTTTTTACTTTATCTACAGAATTTTCAATAAAAGACTGCCCTCCAAAACCAGGATTGACAGACATCAGTACAATAAGATCACAGTCACCAATTATCTCTTCAAGAACGGATACCGGAGTATGAGGATTAATTGCAACACCAGCTTTAATTCCGGCACAGTGAATACTTTGTATTGTACGATGAAGATGGGTACAAGTTTCATAATGAACACTGATATAGTCAACACCTATTTCAGCAAGAACCGGTATATATATGTCAGGATTAACAATCATAAGATGTACATCCAAAGGTTTTTTGGCCAAGGATGCTATCGCCCTTACAACAGGAAATCCATATGATATATTAGGAACAAACACTCCATCCATAATATCAAGGTGAAACCAGTCAGCTTCACTTTCGTTTATCATCTGTATATCTCTCGCCAAATTTGTAAAATCTGCCGATAGAATTGATGTTGAAAGAATAACACTCATTATTTTATGTTTTTAATAACATCTATCAATAATATCCAGAACTTGTCCAAAGAAGCTAATTCCAATTTTTCTCCTGGTGCATGAACTCCTCTTAGTGTAGGTCCGAATGAAATCATATCCAAATCAGGATATGTGTCCAAAAACAGGCCACATTCCAGACCAGCATGAATAGCCCTTACTATTGGTTTGTTACCAAAGAGATTTTCATATGATTTTACACAAATATTTAATAATTGAGACTCCATTTTAGGCTTCCACCCGGGGTATTCCGACTCATGAGTCACTTCCGCACCGGCAAGCACAAAATTTGCTTCAAATCTTTGAGCAGCAAAATGACGCGCAGAATTTATTGAGCTTCTCTGACTGGAACCTATCCTTATTATATTATCCTTTTCCATCT
>JBAXYG010000113.1:0-5300 GCA_041670905.1 Bacteroidales bacterium | reverse complement strand
GTTTCTGTATGCAAAAGGGGAAAAATAATACCCTTTGGACTTAAAATAACCTGGTTCAAAAGCAATTGCACTTCCTATTACTTCATCATTATTTTTAACTACATCTGCAACTAAGCTATAAAGTGAATCGGTAGAAATCTCCCCCTTTTCAACTACAGTTTTAAGATTGTCAACTACCTTCTCCATTCTAACAAGAAGGCTTTCTATCTCAAGTGTAGTATTTTTCAACAATCCTTCAGCATTCTTTCTAGCTGAATTTTCAATGGTTCTATATGAATAATGATATGAAACTGCAAAAGTAATAATGAAGACAGCCCCAACTAATAATATAATATAGAGACTGAATCTTGCAGAAAAAGATTTATTTATTCGATGTCTCAACCTATTAATCATTTCTCATCATATTTTGGGGCTACAAATTGATTATATGGTATATCTCTTTTCACTAAACCATTCTTTTTCAAGACATCATTTGCATATTTGTATATTTTTGGATCAAGAGTAAATACTGCGGTTTTTGTATCCTTATTGATTTGAAGCTCAAGGATCTTTTCCAACATCCATTTTTGATGAGATATGCTACTTGCAATATTATTCTCTTTCATTATTTTGATTACGATCTCAATAGCTTCGTCAGGATTGGCTCTAGCATATTCCCAACCCTTTCGACTAGCCTCTACAAATAAAGTAAACTCCTTTTCATTTTTAAGATAATTAGATTTTGTACAATAAAGGCCATCTTCGGGAATATTATACCCATACTCAGAAATATGAAAAACATTTTTTTCAGTAACTTTTCTTCCACAATTCATTGCCAGAAAATACTCGTTGTAATACATTGTTAGAATACCATCAACAGCCTGACTGACAAAATAATTAATACCTGAAGGTATTTTTACCCATTCTATATCGTAACCATTATCTTTAGCCATACAATAAACGAGTTCACTGAATCCGCTATTCCACACAGCCACCCTTCTACCTACAAGCTCTTCAAGCGATTTGTATTGTGGCTGAGCTACAATTACCAGTCCATTAACCTGACTTGTTTGAGCTATATTCACTATATCTTGTCCATTATCCTTCGCGATTATTGACTGCAATAACTGAGCAGATATAATATCCGACTCACCTTTCTGTAATTTAGTAAGACTTGAACTGAACCCGGATGAGTGTACCATCTCTACATCAAGACCTACCTCATCATAAAAACCTTTCTCTTTTGCAATATAATAGCCCGCAAATTGAGCTTGAGGCATCCATTGAGGAGAAAAAATTATTTTTTTATTATTCTTTTGAGCGCATAATACAACACAAAAGAATAATAAAAAATAAATGATTGTAAGAATCTTTTTCATTTACCGAAAAATTTCATTCTTACAAATATAACTAAATTAGCGTAAATAAGTTTCTATATCCTTATCTCCTCGTCCTGAAATAGTGAGAACAACTATATCGTCACTCTTAAAATCAATTTTATTTAAAGCCGCCAAAGCATGTGCACTCTCCAATGCAGGAATTATTCCTTCCAGTTTTGTCAATTCAAAAGCTCCTTCAAGCGCCTCTACATCATTTATAGCTAAAACATCAATCCTCCCTATTTCAGCAAGATTAGCAATCATCGGACCTACTCCGGGATAATCCAACCCGGCAGATATTGAATATACATCCATTAATTCACCCTTTTCATTTTGCATTACCTTCGTTTTGTATCCATGCACTAAACCTATCTTTCCCTCATTTATAGTAGCAGCACTCATTCCTGAACCTACTCCCTTGCCTGCACCTTCAGCCAAAATTATTTTTACTCTGTTATCATCAATATAATGATACATTGTACCTGATGCATTACTTCCACCACCTACACAAGCCATCAGATAATCAGGATAATCTCGCCCTTCCTTATCAAGAAGTTGCTTCTTAATTTCTTCGCTTATAACAGATTGAAAATATGCCACCATATCCGGATATGGATGTGGTCCAACTGCCGACCCTATTATATAAAACGTATCATTAACGTTTTTGCATAAATCGTCCATTGCAGCATCTACCGCATTTGACAGAGTAGCTGTTCCTGTTTCGACAGAAATCACTTCAGCTCCCAGCATTTTCATTTTTTCAACATTCAACTTTTGCCTCTCAATATCCACTTTCCCCATATAGATAACACATTCCAAATCCATTAGAGCGCATACAGTTGCGGTCGCCAGTCCATGTTGCCCTGCACCAGTTTCTGCTATTATTCTCTTTTTACCCATTTTTTTTGCAAGGAGTACTTGTCCTATAGTATTATTTATCTTATGTGCTCCAGTGTGGTTCAAATCTTCTCTTTTTAAATATATTTTACATCCGTATCTTTTTGAAAGACGTTTTGCATAATAAAGAGGAGATGGTCTCCCAACATAATCCCTGAGCAATTGATCATATTCCTTTTTAAACTCATAATTGTTTATCATGTCATAATAATTTTCTTGTATTTCTATAATACAATCCTTAATCTGATCAGGAACGAATGCTCCACCGAACTGACCGAAAAAACCGTCACCGTTTGATAAAAAAGTTCTCATAATTCATTTAATATTTGATTTATTGGTATTTTAAAACAAAAAAAGCCTGCCGCAAGTGCGACAGGCCATATATGTTAATAATAATATATAAGTACTGCGTATCTTACGACCTAATGAGTTGTAAGCAACGCCAGCACCAATTATTTAAATTATTTTTTGTCATTTCTTTATTTATGATACAAATATATTATTTTTTGTCTTTTGTTGCTCCAGAAAAATATTATTTTTTATAATGATTGTCCTAAAAAGATATTACTATCTTTGTATCAAATAATTAATCTAATTTATATTATATGAAAAAAATACTATTCGTACTTCTAATAATGGTTATCGCTGTATCTTGTACACAGAATAAAAAAAATTATATTGTTAAAGGGACATTATCAGATTCATTATATACAGAAGGATCTTATGTCTTGATGACTGATTTAATGACCAAAGAAAAGGACACAGCCTTTGTTGTTGAAGGAAAATTTACATTCAACGGTACAGCAGATAAAACATCACTCAAGAACGTCAGCCTTATGCTTGTTGATAATTCTAAACAGACGGGGTGGTTAGTTGCTAATGATATATCAAAGGCCAAAAGGTCAGTAAGAAACAACGTATGCACTTTTATTGCTGAAGGAGGGAAAATTGATATAAACCTTGATACTCCTAATCAGGTTTCAGGTACTCCTTTAAATGAAATACTTGCCAGCTATTTTGTACAACAAGAAAAAATTTTTGAAAAATACAGAGAACAAAAAGAAAATCTTTCAAAACAACTTAAAGAAGCAGAATTTGATAAAGCTATCTCCCTGGTAGAAGATTCTATTCAGATTAAGCTTGATTCGTTATTCTACACCACATACAAAAGCAACTTAGATAACGCCATAGCAATCGCCACACTTAGAGGTAAGATATACCAATTTGAAACACTTGGGGAATTAGATTCTGTACTTAATATGGCATCAGATTTTGTAAAAAATTATCCTCCTTTCATAGAAATTAGAAAATCACTTGAATGTGCCGAATTGACAAAAGAGGGTTGCATGTTTAAAAATTTCAAAGGAGAGACATCCGAAGGAAAAGAGAGTAATTTATCAGACTATGTAGGCAAAGGAAAATATGCTCTTGTAGATTTTTGGGCATCATGGTGCAGCCCTTGCAGAGCAGAAATTCCGACTATAAAAGAAGTTTATAATCAATACTCTAAAAAGGGTCTTGTTGTGTTGGGAGTAGCCGTATGGGATCAAAAAGAAAAGAGTAAAAATGCCATAGAAGAACTTCAAATGTCTTGGCCTCAAATATTTATAGATAACGACAGAACTCCTACAAACATATATGGCATTATGGGGATTCCTCATATTATTTTGTTTGGGCCAGACGGCACCATATTAAAAAGAAACTTAAGAGGTGAAGAATTAAAAGCCGCTGTCAAAGAGGCAATTGATGGCAAGTTAATTTAATTATTATTTATAATTTATTTAACTAAAAAAGAGGATGACATAAAAATATGTCATCCTCTTTTTTAATTAAATTTACCGGAAATATTATACCCATTTGGGGCCACGTATGAATCTGTTAAAAATAATTTTTTTATCATGTTTTTAGGCCTTTTTTATACATTTGCATTCTATTTGCCTTTTTAGCTCAGTTGGTAGAGCAGCTCATTCGTAATGAGCAGGTCGCGGGTTCGAATCCCGTGAAAGGCTCTCAAAATACAAACAAAGTTTATTCTTTAACTACTTCTTTTTTCAAAGTAATAACAATAACTCCGTTCTTCCCTTTTTCCCCATATGTTTTGACTGCAGATTCACCTTTAAGAACGCTAATTGATTTGATCGTATCCGGATGTATATCTTCTACTTGAGAAACTTCTTTTCCATCAACAACAAATAATGGTTTAGAATTACCCTTTAATATTATGCTATTATTTTGAACGGAAATATCATTTAAATCAGAAATAGTAATATTTATTGTCTCTGATTTTTCATCTTTTACATCATCACATGCTTTACATTTATTATCGTTGACTTTAAGATTAACTATTACTAAACCGTTTTTTTGCGCCTGTTTTTTCTCTTTGTGAGACAATTTATCTGTTATTTTTACATTAATCTCACTTTTATCGCTCTTAAGAACAGATACAGATCCGATTTTTTCTGGCGAAATAGCGTTTATGTCACCTTTATATACAGTTCCATCAACAATTACAACGGCTTTATCCATCTTTACATTCTTTTTGCCCTTCATTACAGTTGTAATGATATTAATTGTATCTTTTTCTCCAGAAATATTAACACCATTATTGCTATCTTTTACAATTACGGTTAAGGTCTTTACTTTAGAAGTGTCCTGTTCAAAATTATTTGTAACTTTATTCGTTGAAATTTCTTCCAACTTGTTTGAAACATTAACGGCTGAAATTTCTTCCAACTTGTTTGAAACATTAACGGCTGAAATTTCTTCCAACTTGTTTGAAACATTAGGGGTTGCAAATGCGGTAACTGCCACAAATGCAAGAGGGAGGGCATATAAGCACTTTGCATAAGCCCATTTACTTGATTTTTCTTTTAGCATCATAGTGATTCTATTTTTTAGTTTACTGTGATTAAAGCTGTTGGCCATAGAATAGAGCCTTTGCCCAACAGCTTTTTTTATTAATAATAATTGGTATTGTTTTGCATTAACACCAGCTTCAATGACAGATTCATCGGCCTGATATTCATGTGTTTGTTGTAACGATTG
>JBAXYG010000112.1:0-5306 GCA_041670905.1 Bacteroidales bacterium | reverse complement strand
GCCCATGTAAGTACCACTTTCGGTTTATCTTTCTTTTTGAATTCTTCAATCGTAATCAGATCCGCAAAAGATTGGAGAGGATGTCTTGTAGCTGCCTCCATACTGAAAACCGGCTTTCCTGAATATTTTATGAATTGGTTAAGGATGACTTCAGTATAATCATCGTTTTTGCTTTCAAATTTTGCAAAAGACCTTACTCCTATGACATCGCAATAGCATCCCATAACAGGAATGGCTTCAAGGATATGTTCAGGTTTATCCCCATCCATTATAACTCCGCGTTCAGTTTCAAGTGTCCAAGCTCCCTGGTTAATGTCAAGTACTATTACATTCATACCCAGATTGAGTGCTGCTTTTTGAGTGCTTAACCTTGTACGAAGACTAGAATTGAAAAATATCATCAACAATGTTTTGTTTTTGCCAAGGGTTTGGTCTGCAAAGGGATTCTCTTTTACATACTTGGCTTTACCAAGTGCATCAGGAAGAGAAATAAAGTCATGAACGTTAGTAAAATATTTCATTTTCGCTCTTTTAAAGTGTCAATTCGTTAAATGCGGTAATAAATTTATCTGCGATTACTTTATCTACGCAGAGTGGCGGTAACAGACGGATAACGCCTTTACCTGCTCCACCTGTGAAAATGTTTTTTTCAAACAGCAGTTTATCACGGAGATCATAAAATTCCTCATATAATTCTATTCCTATCATCAGCCCTCTTCCTCTTATCTCTTTAATAGCTTTGTTTCCCTTAAGTTTTGAAGTAAAATATTCTCCCATTACTTTTGCATTCTCAATAAGATTTTCGTCTTCAATTACTTTTAGTACGGCAATTGCAGCTGTACAGGCAAGATGATTTCCACCGAATGTTGTTCCTAACATACCATATATTGCTTCAAATTTAGGGGAAATAATGACTCCTCCAATAGGGAATCCGTTAGCCATTCCTTTTGCCGTAGTTATGATATCAGCTTTTATACCTGCATACTGATGTGCAAAAAATTTCCCTGTTCTTCCATATCCTGATTGTACTTCATCTAAAATTAGAATTACACCATATTTATCACATACTTTTCTCAATAATTTCAGAAAATCTGATTCCGGTTCATGTATTCCGGAAACACCTTGAATCCCTTCAATGATTACTGCTGCATATTCTCCGCCTTGAATCTCTTTTGTGACAGCATTTATATCATTCAAAGGTACGAATGTAATATTGTCTGTTTTATTAAAAGGAGCTTGGATTTTTGGATTATCTGTAACAGCAACTGCTCCCGATGTCCTACCGTGAAATGCTTTTCCAAATGCAAGTATCTTAGCTTTTCCTGTATGGAAAGAGGCAAGTTTCATCGCATTTTCATTAGCTTCTGCACCGGAATTACAAAGGAATAGAGAGTAATCTGTATAACCGCTTACCTCTCCAAGTTTTTTTGCAAGATCACTCTGTAAGGAGTTCTGAACGGCATTAGAGTAGAACCCTAATTTGTCCAACTGATCTTTCATCATCTTGCAGTAAGTAGGGTGACAATGTCCTATAGAAATGACAGCATGACCCCCATATAAATCAATATATTCTTTACCTTCTTTACTCCAGATTGAGCATCCTTTTGCCTTTACCGGCTCAATAGGCCACAGTTGATATACGTTAAATAAATTCATTATTTTCAATTGTTATTTTAAAATGCAGTGGGTTTAAGTTTCAAACCCGTATTTTCTTCCAATCCGAACATAAGATTCATATTCTGAATGGCTTGGCCTGAAGCACCTTTAATCAGATTGTCAATTATAGTAGTAATATGAATATATCCATTGTGAAACTCAATATGGATAAGGCATTTATTTGTATTTATGACCTCTTTCAAACTTATTGGTTCCTCAGAAATGTGAACAAAAGGAGAAGTGGCATAGTATTCTTTATACATTTCTACAATCTTGTCTGCTGTATAATTACATTTAGTGTATATGCTGGTAAAGATTCCTCTTGTAAAATCTCCTCTCATTGGAACAAAGTTTATTTGAGGCGATTTTCCGGAAACTGCAAATACTGTTTTATTTATTTCATCCAGATGCTGGTGTGTAAACGGTTTGTAAACAGAGAAGTTTGATGTTCGGTAGCTGAATTGTCCTGTATCCGTCAATTTTTTCCCAGCCCCTGTTGACCCTGTTACGGCATGTACGTGTACATCATCTTTAATCATATCGTTTGTACAAAGTGGAATAATACCTAATTGTATTGCAGTTGCAAAACAGCCAGGATTGGCAACACTGGAGGATTTTGCAATCTCTTTATGGTTAAGTTCACATAATCCGTAAATATAATCTCTCTCTTTATAATTACTGGATAATCTGAAATCATTTCCTAAATCGATAATTTTACATTTTTCATTAATTGTGTGGCTATCAATGAATTCTCTTGATAGTCCGTGTCCGAGGCATAAAAAGAGAACATCAGGATTCATCAGTTTATCAGTAAACCTCATATCTGTTTCTCCAAATAAGTCCCTGTGTATCGTAGAAATAGCCGTCCCAACACTAGAGGTGCTTAGAATAGAAGAAATTTCTATTTCAGGATGATTGATAAGAATCCTTATCAACTCTCCTGCAGTATAACCTGTTCCTCCTGCTATTGCTGCTCTAATTTTAGTCATTATTTTTCTCCTTTCTCATCATGAAGGGAATAGTAAATTTTCAATGGATTTGCCAATACTTTTGTGAACCCTATAACATCTTGACCAGTAAAAGATTTATTTGCTTCACCATATTCTCCGAATTTTGAACTCATAAGGTCATATTTGCTCTCACATCCCAATACGGAGAAGGTATATGGTTGTAATCTTACTTGAACGCTTCCCGTTACAGATTTTTGGCTATCATCGAGGAATGATTCAATATTACGCATAAGCGGATCAAGATATTGTGCCTCGTGCATAAGCTGTCCATACCAATTACCAAGTTGTTCTTTCCAGTATAATTGTCCTTTGGTCAATACATGTTTTTCCAAAAGGTGATGTGCTTTAATAATAATAAGAGGAGCGGCTGCCTCAAAGGCTACCCTACCTTTAATTCCTATAATTGTATCTCCAACATGAATATCTCTTCCAATACCATATGGGGTGGCAATCTCTTTTAATTTATAAATTACTTTAACGGGAGACATTTTTTCTCCATTGATAGATATTGCTTCACCTTTTTTAAAGCCAATAGTGACAATCTCTGAACCACTCTTTTCAATCTGAGAAGGATATGCTTCTTCAGGAAGATATCCTGATGATGAGAGGGTTTCTACTCCGCCTATGCTTGTTCCCCAAATCCCCTGATTTATTGAATACTTTGATTTTTCCCATGAAAAATTGAAACCATGTTTCTGAAGATAGTCAATCTCATCTTTTCTGCTTATTTGTAATTCTCTTATCGGTGCGATGATTTTAACTTCAGGAGCCATAATGTCGAAGACTATGTCAAAACGTACCTGATCATTTCCGGCTCCGGTACTGCCATGAGCAACATATTCTGCACCAATTTTTTGTACATGTTTTAAAACTTCCATAGATTGAAATACTCTTTCAGAACTAACTGAGAGCGGGTAAGTGGAATTTTTCAATATATTTCCAAAAATGAGATATTTAATACCTTTTTCATAAAAGGTTTCAACTGCATCAATAGTAGTGTGAGATAAGGCACCCAAATTAAGTGCACGCTCCTCAATCTTCTTGACTTCATCTTTAGAAAAGCCACCGGTATTTACCATAATGGTATGTACTTCGAGGTTTTTTTCGTTTTTAAGATATGGAACGCAAAATGAGGTATCAAGACCTCCGCTGAATGCAAGTACTACTTTGTTGTTCATGATTTTTGACGATGTAATGGGTTAATTTTATTTAGTTTATGAAATGGATAAAATAGGGTTCTACCCATAGCAGATAACATATTTTTATTATTTTTGGTTTGCTGTGAATAGTCTTTAGCTGTAGCTGGATCATATAGAAGTCCTGTGCATAAACACATTTTAAAGTTGTTTCTTTGAAGAATATCATAATTGCGACATCCTTTGCATCCATCCCAAAATTCCTCATCGTCTGTTAGTTCTGAGAAAGGTACAGGTCTGAATCCAAGTCCGGAATTGATCTTCATAACAGCAAGTCCGGTTGTTATACTAAATATTTTTGCCTCAGGATAAAGTTTCCTAGACAATTCAAAGACTTTATTTTTTATTTTTTTTGCCAAGCCGGTTTGTCTATAGTCATGTGCTACTATTAACCCTGAATTGGCGACAAACTGTTTATGCCCCCATGTCTCAATATACGCAAAACCAGCTAACTTTCCATCAGAAGTTATTGCAATCACGGCTTTTCCGGCTTTCATTTTTGATGAGATGTACTCAGGAGTTCTCTTTGCAATTCCGGTTCCTCTTTCTTGCGCAGAAACATAAACGAGCTCACAAATTTGCTCGGAATATACTGTGTGGCTTTCATTTGCCACGCAAACATTAATATTCATTTTTGATTATAAAAAAAGTTAAGTACAGATTAATTGATAGCCTTTCGGCATAATAGTAGTGAAATATGTTTTTTTGATGAAAGGAATTACTTCCTAAAGATAAGGAACCTATAAGGACACAGAAATCCTCATAGGCTTAGCGTCGGACGCGCCAAGGTGTTTGAAAAAAGAGTTGTATGTAACTTTTGTTTTCCATATTCAGCCGCAAAGATATAATCTTTTTTAAAAATTTATTATCTTTACAAATATTTTTTCAAAAAAAAGTGAAAAAGAGATCAAAAAAAGGGGCATTACCTCCTGATTTTCTGAAACAGCAGAAGAAATCGCTTGTAAGAAAATATCGAAAGACGATCCTTTTTAATGAAAAGGAAATATTTGCTATTGAGCAATATTGCTCTAGATTTAATATTAAATCAAAATCTGCCTTTTTCAGAGAAGCTATTATTTCTCATATTCTCAATCAGATGGACGACAATTATCCAAAGTTGTTCTAATATCTTTTCTACGTATTGTATATGATATACCTTAATCTAAAATTTCGTATGTTCTTATGTCCGAATAGTAGTCTATATTTATATTATAGTATATTATCCCTTCTTTCCTTCTTTTATAAAAAACGATAGGTACTTTAACTGAAATAAATAATTATCAAATATGAAAAAAACACTTTTTACATTAATTTTTGGACTTTTTATGCTATTAGTTAGCAACGAGTTGTCTGCTCAAACCATTATTAAGGATTCTATTGCTCCAGATGGTACAAGGATAGTACAGTATAAACCTAAAGGGGTATGTGCCGTAAATATTGAAAT
>JBAXYG010000111.1:0-5317 GCA_041670905.1 Bacteroidales bacterium | reverse complement strand
CTGCTAAGGTCATTCTTGATACATTGGAATCTGAGACACCTTCACTTTCTCCTGAAATTCAAAAGCGGCTGTTTGAAGGGGTTTATGAAGATTATGCTGAGATAAAAAGTAAAAGAAAAAGGTTTTTGGCAGTGAGGGAAGATGCTTATTTTAATGCTTTGCAGGTTAAATATGCCTCAGCTATTACTTGTCATAAATCGCAGGGAGGTCAATGGCCTTGTGTTTTTATTGATAACCCTTTTTGGAACGAAGAAATATCAATTGATGATTTAAAATGGCTATATACGGCGATAACAAGGGCTGTGAATAAAGTTTTTTTTGTTAATTTTAAAATGAATTTTTTTAAAAAATAAGTTAAATATATGTACTGGATATTATTTATTTCGATTGCTCTTGCCAGTTATATTGTACAAGCAAGTTTGCAAAGTAAGTATAAGAAATTTTCTAAGATTCCCATAGATGGAGGTCTTACTGGTAAGGATGTTGCTGAGAGGATGTTACACGAAAATGGAATATCTGATGTGACAGTTACTTGTGTTAAAGGACGTCTTACTGATTACTATAATCCTGCTAACAAGACCGTCAATCTTAGCGAAGGAGTATATGGAACATGTAGTGTGGCTGCAGCTGCAGTTGCTGCTCATGAATGTGGACATGCAGTGCAGAATTCTGTTAATTACGTGCCACTTAAGCTACGTTCGGCTCTTGTTCCGGTAGTTAGTTTCGCTTCAAATGCGGTGACCTGGATATTGCTTGGAGGAATAATATTGATAAATATTTTTCCAGGAGTAATGTTGATTGGTATAGTTTTATTTGCATTGACAACTCTTTTTAGTTTCGTGACTCTTCCTGTAGAAATAAATGCAAGTAAAAGGGCACTGGTTTGGCTAAATCAGACAGGAATAACTAATTATTCTAATCATATTCAGGCTCAAAGTGCATTGAAATCAGCAGCTTATACTTATGTTATTGCGGCGTTGAGTTCTTTGGCAACATTGATCTTTTACATTACAATTTTTGCAGGTGGTAGGAGAGGATAAAAAATTAAGATATGAAAAACATTTATAAAATAATATTGATATTATTATTTTTTCCTGTAATAATATTTGCTCAAGATAAAATAAAACTGACACAAGATCAGATTTTGAAAGAATTGCCTGATGGTATAATTAATAATATTCCGATGGCCGATGGCTTTTTAGATAATACCAAGTTATTGATAAAATATGATAATAAATGTTATTCATATGATGTAGTAACCGGAACAAAAAACGAGTATGTCTGTGAGTCTCCAATAAAAATATCAAAATTTGAAAATTTGGTTAATGGATGGAAGAATCCTACTTTTTCTCCAGATTCTACAAAAATTGCTTATACAAAAGATAATGATTTATATTCTCTTGATGTTAACACAAGAGAAATAATAAGATATACATATGACGGCTCTGATTTGATTTTAAATGGTTGGGCATCATGGGTTTACTATGAGGAAATACTGGGAAGGGCTTCACATTATAAGGCTTTTTGGTGGTCACCGGATAGCAAGATTTTGGCTTTTTATAAGTTTGACAACAAGAATGTCCCAGTTTTTCCTATTTTTAATTCTGTAGGTCAACATGGGTCATTGAATGAGACCCGTTATCCTAGTGCGGGGGATTCTAATCCTGAATTAAAAATAGGTTTTGTCTCAGCAGGTGGCGGAGAGGTTGTATGGGCTGATTTTGATTCAAAAAAAGATCAATATTTTGGCATACCATTTTGGAATAGTGAGGGAAATAAATTTATGGTAGCATGGATGAATAGGTCACAGGATGATCTTGAACTGTTTGCACTTGAGCCATATACAGGAGAAAAAGAATCAATTTATAAAGAGCACCAAGACACATGGATTGATTGGATGGAAGGAATGTTGTTTACTAAAAACGGGATATATATTGTCAGGGATTTTGAGATGTGGGAACAGGTTTATTATCTGACATATGATGGAACAAAGTTTGAAAAGTTAACTACAGGAAATAATTGGGGAATAACTCTTTTGAAAGTAGATCAGAAATATTTGTATTATACAGCAAAGAAAGAATCTTCTACAAGGGTTGATATATACAGAGTGACTTTAAAAAACAAGAAAGTAGAAAGGGTTTCGTTCGGAGATTTGAGTTTTTCTAATATTATAATTTCTCCTGATTCAAGAAATATTGTTGCTGTCGCTTCAAATGCTCGTACTCCTAATAAATTGGTAAATATTTCCATACCAAAAAATGGTAATTTAAAAAATACGATTATAACAACAATTGCAGATAGTAAAGGAGACAGATTTGATGACTATAATATTGCGTTACCTGAGATGCTATTTATTACTACACGTGATGGATATAAACTGCCTGTATCTGTCACATGGCCGATAGAAATGAATAAAACAAAAAAATACCCTGTTATAGTCAACATTTACGGAGGTCCTAACTCGCCGCAGGTACGGGACAAGTGGAGTAAACCATCATTTAGCAATCAATGGTGGGCAAATAACGGAGTGATTCAACTTACTCTTGATACACGTTCGAGTGGTCATTTAGGTAAAGAAGGAATGAATCAGGTTTATAGGTGTCTTGGAATACTTGAATTGCAGGATTTTATTGATGGAATAAAATATTTTAATGCATTGCCATATGTAGATAAAGATAAGATAGGGATTGTGGGCTTTTCATATGGAGGAACAATGGCCGCGTTAGCTGTAACAGAAGGAAATGAATATTTCAAATATGGTATTGCCGGGGGCGGAGTATATGACTGGCAATTGTATGATACTCACTATGCAGAACGTTATATGGACAGACCGATCGATAACCCAGATGGATATGCTAAGAGTATGGTATATAACAGGATTAAAAATTATAAAGGAGATAAAACCAATATGTTGAGATTAACTCATGGGACAGGTGATGATAATGTGCATTTTCATAATACTCTGCAATTAATAGACAAGCTACAACAGGATGGAAAAAATTTTGAACTTATGATTTATCCTCAAGGAATGCATGGATATAGAGGATATCAAAGAAAACATTCTGATATGCAGGATTATATTTTCTGGTATAAATATTTGATGGATAGAGAGATTCCTGAAGTATTGAAAAATTATTTCAAATAGACTGATTTTGATTAGAGGGATCTCTTATTTGTTCACAAACTATAATGACTTTCTCTTCATCTGACATTTTGCAGGCGAAGAGAAACTTTTCTCCTCCTTCTTTTATTTTTAATCTCTTTCGCAGACTGTTTGTATCAAGTGGAAAATTCATTGCAGATATGTTTGCTATTGGGTATTTTTTATTAATATAGTGTATGCTTTCTTTGTTGAAATGCAAAATATCTTCAATTAAAAACATTTTACCGGGAAAATTGGAAACCAAATTGTTTGAAGTATATAAATGTGTGCTTGCAGCAATTTTAGTAATATTATAGCGCTCTGAGACAATTTTAAATGCACCTGATTTAAGAATGGATTTATTTGGCAGTAAAAGATATTTTTTTTCTCCCTCAGAAAATATAGCAACCGCCATCTCTTCTTCTTCTTGTGTGAATACCAATTCTTCTGTTTTTCCGTTTGTTATATTTATTGCAAAAATTTTTGGTGTTCCTTCAAATTTTTTTTCAAGCAATAAAAGAACCTCTTTACATTCATTATTTACTGATAATATATGTATTTCTTTAGTTTCAGGAAGTATTGAAATACATTTGCTCAAGTCCGCCATAGGAGAAACTTTAACTAAAATATTATCTGATATTGAAAAAAGATCCTTTCTGATTGATACTATATTTGGCTCACATTCTGATATAATATATATTCTTTGAGATGCTTTTCCCCTTCGGGCTGGATCAGCATATATGAGGTCAGCACTTTGTAAATCAATAGGAATATTTTCTAAAATTTCTTTTACTCCGGTTATTTCTGTATTGAATATATTTACATTATTACAATTTAAAGTAATGAAATTGTTTTTTGTAGCCTCACAAAGTTCACTATTCTTTTCAAAATAGTAGATGGTTTTTGCGCTCTGGCTCATAAAAAAAGTATCAACACCCATTCCTCCCGTAATATCAATAACAGTGCTGTCTCTTTTAATAAATTTTTTTTTGTATTCAGCTGTTGCTTGTGAACTACATTGTTCTAAAGCTAGTGCGGATGGATATTCAATAGCATAATTATTCCACCATAGAGGAACCTTAATCTTGATTTTTTTTCTTGCCTCAATTACCTTCACGGCATATGTTATATTTACTTCAGGATATCTGTCCGCAGCAAGAAGAAGCTTGACTGTATCATCTTTTTCATGCTCAATGATGAAGTCGATTGTTTTAAGATTTAACATTTCCGTTATTATTAATTATTTTTTTTGTTAGTTTGTTGAATCTATTCATAAAAAGAATTCCTGCAAACATTAGCCCAAACAGTAAACCTAGCCAAATGCCAATTACTCCAAGCTTAAACACAAAGCCTAAAATGTATCCAGCAGGAAGGCATATTCCATAATATGAAATAGCCGAAATCAAAAGAGGTTTGTTAATATCTTTTAGCCCTCTTAGACTTGCTACTGCTGATAACTGAAGTGCATCAAATGCTTGATAAAGAGCCATTACTATGATGATTTTTGAGGCTATTTCTACTACCTTAGGATCATTGGTGAATATATACGGAATGTAATTGCGTAATGCAAAAAAAATCATACCACAAAAAAACATAAATGCCACACTCATATGTATAGCAGCTTTTCCAGCCATTCTCGTTTCAACATATAAGCTTGCGCCAAATTGATGTGAAACCCTTATTGTCGCTGCTGCTCCGATTCCCATGGCTATCATGAAAGTAAAGTGGCTAAGACTTTGTGCTACTTGATGCGCGGCAAGTTCATATTTTCCAATCCACCCCACCATTATGGCCGCCATACTGAATGCTGTCACCTCAAGCAGACTTTGTAAAGAAATGGGGAGAGATGTTTTTAGTATCATCTTAATGGACTTTATGTTACATAGAGGCTTACTAAACATTGCTACATATTTTTTATATGGGCTTTGGGTAATAACAATAATTAAAAATACTATTACGGCAATTATTCTGCTGATTAAAGTTGCATATGCTGCACCTGCTACTCCCATTCTTGGGAAGCCAAAATGTCCGAATATTAAAACCCAGTTAAGGATTATGTTTACTGTATTCACCAAAAGAGTAATCCACATTGCAAATTTTGTATTTCCTATCCCTTCAGAGAAAAATCTTATATTGAAGAAAATAAGCAAAGGAATAAGGGTAAATACATTAATG
>JBAXYG010000110.1:0-5325 GCA_041670905.1 Bacteroidales bacterium | reverse complement strand
TATGATTTTTAAGTTTTTGCTATCAGTGATTTTTTCACAGTAATGACATAGAAGCTGAATATCATCACCTTTTGATATTGTAATAAAACGTGTTTCAATGTTTTGATGATTAGTAACACACATCGGATTTACGCGTTTTACTATTCCATTGACATTTTCTGGAATTGAAATAATTTTTTTTTCAATTACCTCAAAATTTTTTATGATGTTAATTGTAGTCTGCGGTGCAACCAATGCTATTTTATTTATTTCTTCATCAGCGAAGAATCTGTCGGCAATTTTGATTATTCCTTTTTTTCCCAAACTTTTACTGTCAAGATTGCTTCCGATGGTAATTTGATTATTATCCTGAGTGAGGTGAAGTATGTCTATTACCTTAAATATACTGGATGCCGGTATATGATCAAGTACGGTGCCATTCTTTATAGCACTTACAATGAGATGTTTGTCATTTATTTTCATATTGTTGTCTCTATTTATATCCTAGTAAATATGCAATTATAGCCATTCTTATATACATTCCGTTTTCTGCTTGCTTGTAAAAATATGCATAAGGTGTATCATCAACATCTGTGGCTATTTCATTGATTCTTGGTAGCGGATGCAGTATCTTCATATTCTCTCGTACATTTTTCAGCATTTTTGCCTCCAGGCGATATATGTTTTTAACTTTTTCATACTCAATAGGATCACTGAATCTTTCCTGTTGCACACGTGTCATATACAAGATATCTGTGTCATCTAGATATTCTGTTAGAGATGATGTCTCTGTATATCTGATTTGCTTTTCGTCAAGAAAATCTTTATACTCTTTGGGCATCATCAGCTCTTCGGGTGCTGTAAATATGAATTTTGGAGAGAAATGTGACATGGCTTGTAGCAGGGAGTGTACTGTTCTTCCATATTTTAGATCACCAACCATATTTATTGTAAGATTATTAAGTTTACCCTGTGTTTGCTGAATTGTATAAAGATCCAGCAATGTTTGTGATGGGTGTTGGTTTGCTCCGTCACCAGCATTGATTACAGGTACTGATGCGATTTCTGACGCATATCTTGCTGCACCTTCAAGAGGATGCCGCATAACTATCATATCTACATAGTTTGATACCATTTTGATAGTATCTTTTAAAGATTCTCCTTTACTTATGCTTGTATTATCTGTATCGGAAAATCCTATTACACGTGCTCCAAGACGATTTGAGGCAGTTTCGAAACTAAGTCTAGTACGAGTGGATGGTTCAAAAAATATACAGGCAATAATTTTGCCTTCTAGAATCTTCTGAGATTTGTTTTTTTCAAACTCTGAAGCAATTTCTAAAATATGTATGATTTCCTCTTTTGTGAAATCATGGATGGAAATTAAGCTTTTTGGCATATAAGTGTGTTTTTTAGAAGCTCTTTAAACTGTTCTATCTGTGTGAGTCTTACTCTTACTTCAATTGAACAAAAGGCATCTGATATCTGAGATATCGGATTGATATTTAAATTTTTTAATACTTTCATGACATCATTCATCTGCTGGTATTCAAAAGAAACAGTAAAATATTCTCCTGCAATTTTCTTTATTATTTCTGCATTGGCTATAGCATCGGCAGTGGCACTTTTTTATGCTTTTATCAGTCCAGGAACCCCAAGTTTTATTCCTCCAAAATAACGTATTACAATGACAAGAATATCACTTAACTCATTTGAAAGAAGCTGTCCAAATATTGGCTTACCTGCAGTAGATGACGGTTCTCCATCATCATTTGATCTCCATATATCTCCAAGATATCCCAATCTGTAGGCATAACAATGGTGTCTGGCGTCAAAATATTCTTTTTTAATCTCAGTAATAATGGATTTGATTTCCAATTCTGTTTCTACGGGAAAAGCGAATGCCAAAAACTTACTCCCGTTATCTTTATATATACCCTTCGAGAGTGCAGAGATGCTTTTATAGCAGTCACCTGTTGGTTTTGTTTTCGATTCCATATCGAATTGTAAAAGTAGCCCTTTTTTAGTAATTTTGCAACATAATCATTAATGTTAAAGATTATGATTTACAAATATAAAGCTGTTATCCCTGGTAATAAGGTTTTTATCAGAGAATATGAGTTAAAATCAGATATGAATTTATTTAAATTTCACTCATTTATACTTAATGATCTGGGATTTGCTCCGGATCAGATAGTTGCTTTTCAAGGATATGATGCAAATGGGGTTTTTCGTAGTGAATATGGCCTTTTTGACCTGGGAGATGGTTCTATGGACATGATGACATTTGAAAAGTTGTATAAAAAGGGGGAAACAGAAATTCACTATGTTTTTGATATGTTTAAAGAGAGATATTTATGTCTTTTTTATGATGGTGAAGCAGATTTTTCTCCAAAATTGTCTTATCCTCGCACTATTACTGAAAAGGGAAGAAATCCCGATCAATTTTCCCCTAATTATGAAGAAGATGGGGATAGTGTAGTAGATTTAAATATTGCCGTAGAAGAGGTAATTGATGAGAGTGAATATGATGATTCAGAGCAGGTATGAAACCTAAATTGATTATTATTCTCGGACCCACGGCGGTTGGAAAAACCAACTACAGTATTGAACTTGCCCAGAAATTCGCTTCTCCAATAATATCATGTGATTCCAGACAACTATACAAAGAAATGATAGTTGGCACAGCTCCTCCGTCAATCGAGCAATTGGCCTTAGTTCCTCATTATTTTATTCAATCTCATACCGTTAAAGAATATTATACTGCCGGAAGATATGAAATTGAAGCACTTGAATTAATGGATAAGTTGTTTAAAAAGCATGACAACTTGATTATGGTAGGAGGTGCGGGATTATATATTGATGCAGTATGTAAAGGATTAGATGATTTTCCGGATGCTGATCAGAAGGTGAGACAAATATTGACTGAGCGGCTTGAGAAAGATGGTCTTGAATCTTTAAGAATGGAATTGAAAAAGATTGATCCTCAGTCATATGAAACTATTGATATATATAATAAACAAAGGGTGATCAGGGCTCTTGAGGTTACTATTGCCACAGGGAAAAAATTTTCATCTTACAAAAGAAATAAAAATAAAGAGCGTTTTTTTGATATAGAAAAATTAGGGATAATTAGAGAGCGAAATGATCTTTATAATCGCATAAATCTTAGAGTTGACAGAATGATGGAAGCAGGCCTTGTAGAAGAGGTCCGAAGTCTTGTTAATTATAGGAATATGCCAGCCTTAAATACTGTCGGGTACAAAGAAATCTTTGATTATCTGGATGGAAAAATATCTCTTGAAGAAGCAGTCTCATTAATAAAGCGCAATACTCGTCGTTATGCAAAACGTCAGATGACATATTGGGGTAGAGATGAGGAGATTGCTTGGATGACATTATAATTTAAGTATGGCAAGTTATTTACAGGTAGAAAATATAAGTAAATCTTACGGTCCGAAAGTACTGTTTGATAATATTTGTATAAATATAAATGAAGGGGATAAAATTGCTTTGATCGCTCCCAATGGGACTGGTAAAAGTTCTCTTTTGAGTATTATTGCCGGAAAGGATAGTTCTGATGCCGGAGGAACAATAAAATTTTTAAAGGACATTTCAATTGCATTTTTGGAGCAGAATTATAGTTTTGATTCTGAAAAAAATGTGTTTGATGAGGTATATTCAAAGTTGGGCGCAACAACAATAAATGCTGATCAGTGGGGTATTGAAATAAGGATAAAGCAGATACTTACCTCCCTTAATTTATCTAATTTTACGCAGAAAATGAAAGAACTCTCCGGCGGAGAGATAAAAAGGGTGGCAATTGCCGGATTGCTTGTATCCGATGCTGATTTTCTTATAATGGACGAGCCTACTAATCATCTTGATATTGATGCAATAGAATTTCTGGAAGAATATCTTAAAAAATCACGATGTACCCTTCTTATGGTTACTCATGACAGGTATTTTCTTGATAGAGTGTGTAACCAGATTTTGGAACTTGATGGAGGAAAATTATATGTTTATAAAGGGAATTATTCATATTTTCTTAATAAAAGGGATGAAAGAATTTCAAACTTTAAAGCAGAGACAGATAAAGCAAGAAACTTGTTTAGAGGTGAACTGGAATGGATGAGAAGTACCCCATGCGCAAGAACAGGTAAGGCAAAGTATCGTATAAATGCTTTTTATAATCTAAAGGGTAGGGCTGAACAACGAGTAGAAGAAAAACAGCTCAATATTAATGTTCATAGTGCGAGACTAGGTAAAAAAATCATCAATTGTAGAAAACTTTCTTTTTATTTCGAAGAGAAATGTATGTTACAGGATTTTACGTATAATTTTTCCCCAGGAGAGAAAATAGGTATTATTGGTAAAAATGGAATAGGTAAAAGCACGTTTGTGAATTTGCTGACCGGTAAATTATCTCCTTCTTCTGGAGAAATTGAGAGAGGTGAGACAGTTAGGTTCGGATATTATAATCAATCAGGGATAAATTTCAGAGAGGATCAGACAGTTTTTGATATAGTTCATGATATTGCTGAAGTTGTTACCTTAAGTGATGGAACACAGGCTTCAGTAACCACTTTTCTGCAATATTTTATGTTTCCTCCAGTGATGGTAAATACAAAGGTTGAAAAATTGAGTGGGGGAGAGCGGAGAAGATTATATCTTCTTACAATATTAATGACCAATCCAAATTTTCTTATACTTGATGAGCCGACTAATGATCTTGATATAATCACATTAAACGTTCTCGAAGAATACCTTAAAAATTTCAAAGGTTCGGTAATTGTTGTATCACACGATCGATATTTTCTTGATAAAATTGCAGATCATCTGTTTATATTTCAGGGGAATGGTAATGTTAAGGATTTTGTGGGAAATTTCAGCGAATATCATGAATATATGAAAGAACTGAATGCAAATGAAATGAGATCTGAGAAAAAGGATACTGATAAAAAAAAGAATATTTCCCAACAAAAACAGGTAGTTCAAAGTCAAAAAAAGAAACTGTCTTATAAAGAGCAAAGAGAATTGGAACAATTGGAGAAAGATATTGACCTTCTTTCAGTAGAGAAAAAAGAGATAGAAAATAATTTATCCAGTGGAACACTTTCGATAGAAGAGATTACTGAAGTTTCTGAAAGGATTGGTAAAGTCATAAAACTTCTGGATGAAAAAGAGACAAGGTGGCTTGAATTAGTTACCTAATTCTGATAAGAATTTAACGCGTACCAATCTGACTTCTTCTTCGGAATAGCTCCCACCTAATTCTTTAAATGCTTCACTTAGCGAATCAGATATTGCTTCTTCCTTAAAATAAGTATAGATGTCATCAATTTT
>JBAXYG010000109.1:0-5342 GCA_041670905.1 Bacteroidales bacterium | reverse complement strand
ATTTTTGATTGAGGCTGTAATAATAAGTGTTACAGGTGGTATTATTGGTGTAATATTAGGAGTTGGCGCTTCAAGCATAATCAATATGTTAGGTTGGTCAACCTCCGTTCAGGCATATTCTGTGGTATTATCATTTGTGGTTTGTACCTTAACCGGGATATTTTTTGGCTGGTATCCGGCAAAGAAAGCTGCACAACTGAATCCGATTGATGCAATAAGATTTGAATAAAAAAGATAACTTTGAATAATAATAATCACAATATGATAATTGATAAGCAGATAATAAGGAAACGTGGAACGTTCTTATTTATAAATATTCTTACACTGATAATGCTTTTTTCTTTGCCTCTGCTCTTGACTCCAAGACATGAATCCTTGACTTTAGATAGATATATCGGATTTTGTGTCCCGTTGTTTGCATATTTGATAGTTTTTTATGTTAATTATTTGGGATTGATAAAAAAATATCTGTTTAAAAAGAAATTTTTAAGTTATTTTTTATCAAATGTGTTCCTGATAGTAGTATTGGCAGTTCTACTTTCTTTTTGGAATGAGTATTATTTTACAAATTTTGTTTTTGATAATGTACGAAAAGGCCCACCAATACTCCATTTTGGTTTTATATTTAAGGATTTATTATTTATGATTCTAACGGACTCTTTGGCTGTTGCCATGAAAATGACAGTAGAATGGTATAGAACAGAGAAAGAAA
This sequence comes from Bacteroidales bacterium, assembly GCA_041670905.1. Taxonomy (GTDB): domain Bacteria; phylum Bacteroidota; class Bacteroidia; order Bacteroidales; family UBA932; genus JBAXYG01. The sequence goes on along the minus strand of JBAXYG010000109.1, from coordinate 4,630 downwards.
GAGCGAAAATTGAAGTTGTAGCAAGTGAAGCTGAGCTTAAAAACCTTAAAAACCAGTTAAATCCCCATTTTCTATTCAATACTTTGAATAATATTTATTCTCTTATGGCAACAGATTCTGCAAAAGCTCAAAATGCTATTCTTGGTCTGAGTAAAATATTAAGATATGTATTGTATGATGATAATCAAAATTGGGTTTCTCTTGAGAAAGAACTTTCTTTCACTAAGAATTATATTGAACTTATGTCTTTGCGTTTGACAGATAATGTGGCTCTTAAGGCTGATATTCAGAACGAGTGTGAAGGGTATATGATTGCACCTCTTATGTTTATTTCTTTAGTTGAAAATGCGTTCAAACACGGAGTTTCACAAGAAAAGCCTTCATTTATTGATATAAATATTTTTTTAGAAAACAATTTTGTAAAATGTATTGTAAAAAACAGTTATTTTCCAAAGACAGAACAAGATTATAGTGGTTCCGGAATTGGTGTTGAAAATTTACAAAGGAGGCTTTCCTTGATATATCCTGAAAAACACACATTCAGCAAAATGTTGATAAATGATTCAGAGTATATTGCGGAATTATCAATAACTTTAGATTAAACATATGGGTTTTAAAATGATAAAATGTATAATAGTGGATGATGAACCTCTGGCGCTGAGTCTTTTGGAAGATTATGTCAGCAGAACTTCTTTCCTTCAGATGGAGGGTAAATTTTCGAGCGGAATAGAGGCTTTGAGTTTTATTAAGAATAACAATATTGATTTGGTGTTTATTGATATTCAAATGCCACAATTAAACGGACTTGAATTTTCCAGATTGGTTAAAAATTGTGCTATTATTTTTACAACTGCTTTTGAAAAATATGCGATAGAAGGGTATAAAGTTAATGCTATTGATTATTTACTGAAACCATTTAGTTATGCGGAATTTTTTACTGCAGCAAACAAGGCATATAAATGGTTTGAACTTCAGTCATTGGCTAATTGTGATGCGGCGGTTACTCAGAAAAGTATAGTAGTAAAATCAGAATATAGGCAACAAGTCATAAATACTAATACTATTACTTTTATTGAGGGATCAAAAGATTATTTAAAAATTCATTTAGATGGAGGTGAGTTTATCCAGACTCTAATGAGCATGAAGTCTATTGAAGGAATATTATCCAATGACACCTTCGTAAGAGTTCATCGTTCTTTTATCGTGAATATGGATAAAGTCAAAACTATAGAGAGGAACAGAATTGTATTTGGTAAAGAATATATTCCTATTTCTGATTCATATAGAGAAGAATTTAATAGAGTTTTCTCATTAAGGACTTTGAACTAAAGATTTTTTTCTTAGCTTTGTACCATATGAGAACAATATTATCAAACAGATATTCTTATTGCTATTCCCGCTCCTTCGGCCGGGATTAGTTTACTATTATTTTTTTGAACTAATGATGATGTAACCCGGTCCTTGAAGGAGCGGGTGTTTTTTTATGGACTTTTGAGTCCTTTTTTTCAAAAAAATCAATTCTATAACCAAAATAAAAAAAAATTATGTCATCAGTTAAATTTTTCACAGGAGAGGATATACCTCTGGAGTTACACAAAGTAAGAATCGTTCAAAAATTAAATCTTGTTCCAATCGAACGCAGAAGGGATGCTATAAAGGAAGCAGGTTATAATACATTTAAGTTGTCAACTAGAGATGTATTTCTTGATATGCTTACTGATAGCGGGACAAATGCTATGAGTGATAATCAGCTTGCCGCCATGATGCAAGCGGATGATGCTTATGCCGGTTCAATTTCATTTGAGAAGTTAAAAAAAGGAGTATTGGACGTTTTAGGAAAGAAATATCTTCTACCTGTACATCAAGGCCGTGCTGCAGAGAATGTACTTGCCAAAACTTTTATTAAACCGGGAGATATTATCCCCATGAATTATCATTTTACTACTGCTTTGGCGCATATCAATGAAGCAGGTGGAAAAATTGCAGAACTATTATATGATGATGCTTTAATATTACAATCTGAAAATCCTTTTAAAGGGAATATAGATATAGATAAGTTGACAAAATGTATTGAGAAAAATGGAGCGGAAAAGATACCGTTCATTCGTATGGAAGCTTCTACAAATCTTATTGGCGGACAACCTTTTTCTATTCGCAATATGATGGATGTACGTAAGATAGCAGATAAATATGGAATAATGTTTGTCCTGGATGCAAGTCTTCTCGGAGAAAATGCTTATTTGGTTAAACAGCGTGAAAACGAGTGGATGGAAAATGATCTTGCTGATATCATCAAGATGATGACCGGACTTGCAGACATTGTTTATTTTTCTGCAAGAAAGCTTACTTCATCAAGAGGGGGTGGTATTTGTACCAATAGAAAAGATTTATATCAAAAGATGGAGGTTCTTATTCCTCTTTATGAAGGTTTTTTGACTTACGGAGGAATGTCAATAAGAGAGATAGAGGCAATGGCTGTGGGCATATATGAAACAGTTGATGAAACTATAATATGTCAAAGTGTAAATTTTATTAAATATTTGGTTGATAATGCAGTAGCGGTAGGTATCCCTATGGTAACTCCGGCAGGGGTGTTGGGTGCTCATGTTGATGCGATGCAATTTTGCTCTCATATTCCTCAGAATGAATATCCTGCGGGAGCACTTGCTGCCGCTTTTTTTCTGTGCTCTGGGGTTCGTGGAATGGAAAGGGGAACTGTTTCCAGTGTGAGAGATGAAAATGGCGTAGAGATTCTTGCTGATGTTGAGTTGCTGCGTCTTGCATTGCCAAGGAGGGTTTTTACTTTATCTCAAGTAAAGTATGTTCTTGACAGATTGATATGGCTTTATCAGAATAGAGAATTGATTGGTGGGTTGAGATTTACGTATGAACCTAAAGTGTTAAGGTTTTTTATGGGAACACTTGAGCCAACTACGGATTGGCCGTCAAAAATAGTTGAGAAGTTTAAAAAGGATTTCGGGGAAAGCTTATAGAACACGCAATATTCGAAGTCCATTGTGGCTTTTAATACCGTTGGTATATTCTACCAGCGGTATTTTGTTTATAATAACTTTTTTTTCTGTATATGAAGCATGTATGAAAGTTAATTCTCCATTTTTCCACAATGCTAAACCCACATGAGCAATATCCAGACCTTCAACAGATGAATTGAAACAGATAATATCTCCACTATTGATTTTGTTTTTTATTGATACAATATTGGCTTTAGGGATGTAATAGTATTCGTCTTTATTAAGACGAACTTCCGTTTTTTTTATTTCGGAAACGAGAAGCGGGTTCTCTTTAAGTTGCTTATACAATTCAAAATGGGATGACATAAAAGAAAAAGTTTGTTTCAGTTTTGTTCCTCCGATTTCGGCACTTATTTCTTTAAGTATTTTTGACTTTTCTGCTTGAGAAATCCATGATGAAGTATAATGCAGTCTTGATGAATACCCTTTAACTTTTCCCTTGAAATATCTAAGGTTTCTGATATTATTACAATAATTCTCAAAATTTGGTTTATCATCTTTTGCTGTCAGAGAGAGAGCAAGGCACATTTCAACAAATAATATGCAATCTGTTTCTCTCATATTTATAGTGAGTATTTCAGGCTCAATTTCCAATGTACCTGCAACATAAGGTGTGCCTAATAATACGTATGAAGTTTCTATCATCAATTCTGACATCGGAAGATTTTTGATAGGCAATATCTTATCCATTACTTTATTGAAAATGAGAACATCATCTTTTGAATATCTGCAATCTTTTAGCTCATCTGCAACACAAGAAAAGCAGGTGATTAAAAGTAGCATAACTATAACTTTTTTTAGGTGATAAATTTTTTTCCTCATATTGAGTTTTGGCTATTATAACGTAAACAATTTAAATCAAATAGGCGAGAAAATAAAAAGGTGAGACGATAAGCCGGATTCTGTACCTGTAAACAGGCTTCTATCATTTATCTATGCAGCCTACCCCTCGGCATTGGACGAGCCGCCCTTAATTACCGATATATTTGGCCTTGCAGACCACAAGTGCATACCTTATTTATGTCGCCATATAATAAGAGTGGGCTATTACCCCACTTTTTCACCCTTACCGTTTTCGGCGGTTATTTTCTGTTATGCGCTCTGTAAACTTACGCCTACCTGTGCTTTCCACAGTGCGGTGCTCTGCTCTGTCCGGACTTTCCTCTATTGTATAACAATAGCGATAGAATGTCTCACCTTTGTGCAAATATACATTTTTTCATCATAATTATTATCTTTGTTAGCAAAGAACTTTATTATGAAAGCAATTATAACAATTATCGCTGTTATGTTTTTGTTTGTTTCCTGTACTGATAGGGAAAAAGATTTTGAAAAAGTTAAAAATTCCATTTCGGATGATCAGATGAAATCCTTTGTGGAAACTATATCAGATGATTCTTTTAAGGGACGCATGCCATTCAGTCAAACAGAGCAAAAAACAATAGATTCTCTCGCTCAAGAACTCAAAAATATTGGATTTGAACCTGCATTTGGGAAAAGCTACTTTCAGAAAGTTCCAATGGTGGGTATTACTTCTCAGGTAATTGGAGAAGTTACTTTAGACTTTGCTTCAAAATGGAAATATGGATTATTTCAAT
>JBAXYG010000108.1:0-5352 GCA_041670905.1 Bacteroidales bacterium | reverse complement strand
TCAGGGAAATAATCTATTAAGCAGAACGGCCTCATTCCGGCCTTTCTGCCGTCAAAGTAACGGGAATAATTTTCTATTCCAGGACAATAACCTATCTCTTTAATCATCTCTATATCGTACTCAACGCGCTGTTTGAGCCTTTTCGCTTCTAGGTTTTTCCCTATTTCCCTGAAATAGTTATATTGCCCCATCATGTCATCTTGAATTTGCCCGATGGCCCCTTTTATTCTTTCTTTTGTTGTTACAAAATTATTTGCAGGAAATATTGAAATTTCATTCAAAAATTCAATAGTTGCTCCGTTTATAGGATCAATCATCTCGATGCTTTCCACTTCATTTCCAAAAAATATGATTCTGCATCCGGTCTCTCCGTATGCAAGATATATATCAACTGAATCTCCTTTTACACGGAAAGTGCCTCTTTTGAAATCAATGTCGCTTCTTGAGTATAGTGCATCTACCAATTTGTAAAGAAGTTTTGTTCTGCTCAAGAGTTCCCCTTTTCTTACTAAAACGGTGCTTTTATGAAAATCATCAGGGTTGCCTATGCCATAAATGCATGATACGGATGAAATAACGATAATATCCCGCCTCCCTGAAAGAAGTGATGAAGATGCACTTAATCGTAGCTTTTCTATTTCGTCATTTATGCTGAGATCCTTTTCAATATATGTGTCACTAACAGGCATATATGCTTCCGGCTGATAATAGTCGTAGTATGAAACAAAGTATTCAACAGCATTATTTGGAAAGAATGATTTGAATTCACCATAAAGCTGGGCTCCCAATGTCTTATTGTGACTTAGAATTAGCGCCGGACGCTGCAGCTTTTCAATAACATTAGCCATGGTAAAGGTCTTTCCGGAACCTGTTACCCCAAGTAAGGTAGTGGCACGGGTACCCTCATTGAGAGCCTGGCATATCTTTTTAATAGCTTCAGGCTGATCTCCTGTAGGTTTATAAGATGATTGAAGTTTCAGTTTCAATTATTTTCTCTTTTTATTTTTTACTTTTGTTTGCTGTTCCTGTGATGATTGAACCTTATACATGTAATCTTCAAGACCTAATACTGTGTTTTGCATTAATGTATGTAGGTATGCAGTGTCTGCAAGTTTTTCTTCGTCCGGAAGACTGCTCATGAACAATACTTCCATAAGTGCATTAGGATATTCAATCGGTCCGTTAAGAGAAAAATTGAAGTTTCCAATCAAACCGTAATTAGGCAATCCTAGTTCCAGCATACGATTTAGCAGGCATGAGGCAAAATCTCTGTTACAGATGTGTTTATAATATGCACTTGTTCCCATTGAAACGAATGGAGAACCCCCTGCATTACAGTGAATTGAGATCAACAAGTCGATGTCGTTTTCAAGAAATTTTTTCTTTCTCTCCTTCATAGTCATATCCTGATCTCCATCTCTACTTAAAACGACATTCACACCTTTTTTCTCAAGCATCCCTTTTAAAATATTTACCATCTTGAGCGTCAAATCTTTCTCTTTTATTCCCGTGGCACTTACTGCTCCTGATGCTGATCCGCCATGTCCGGCATCCAAACCAATTGTCATCCCTTTAAGAGTAAGATTTGGAGTGTGTTTCACATCAATTATGAGGTTATTTCCCTCATATTTTATTGAGTGTCCCCATGAATATTTTTCTTTCAGTTTTATAATTACTCTGAACACGTCAGATTCAGGTTGCCTGTAGTCGACATAATCAATCATTGCAAGATTTTGTTTTTGAACAATCCAATTGCTGTTGTTGGTGGCACCATATAAATCGACACAAATTGTGGTAGGGTCCAATTCAGTCCATGACGAGTATGGAATCCTTTCCGGTAGTGGGATTACTATCCTGTCACATTTGCCATTGTTAAAAACACTCCAACTTCCTGTGTTTACTTGTTTTGTACATTTATCGGTTATTTGTGTGTAGTCTTTTTCCATATATGCGTACCTGTTGTTTGAAAGTTGTATCTTGTAAAGATCTCTGATTTCACCAACTACTTTTAAGACAATGCCTTCCTGGATAAACCCCAACTTAGATCCTCCCAATCTGTCTTCACCATCTCCGTATTGAAGGTATGCTCCATCTTTGGATGTGACATAACACAACATTTCATGAAATAAATTTTTATTCAATTTTTTTTCGGCTTCTGAAAGGGTATAGGTCTTTTGCGGCTTAGGGGTATTTGAATAATAGATATTCAATTTTTTTATTGTTCTGTTATTGTTTTTGAAAACGGTAATTTCAACAACATTGTCTCCCTCGCTAAGAGTTACTTCCATTCCGAATGCTCCTGTTTTATAGACCCTTACTTGCTGGTTATTAATGGCTGCAATATTTCCGGGATTAGTAATGCAGATTATATTGTGTTTTTTTGTATAAACTGTGTCCTGCTCTCCACGGACTACATTAATAGGTTCTTCAGCATAAATAGTGTTTCCAATAAGAAGCAGGAGGATAGACAATAAGCTTATTTTTAAGTTTTTCATAGAAAAATATTTTAAGATTTTTTTTAAATTGTTCTGAATAAAAATTCTTTCAAAGGTACTAATTATAGAACAAAAACATATATGGAATAGATGCTATTATGGTGTGAAATTTGTAGTTAAATATCTATTAATTATAATCTATAAATATGGAAAAAGATAAAAGGTGGCCTGGCATTAACGGAGGTTTTTTTATAATGATAGGGTTGACAGTCGTTGGAATATTATTTTATTTTGCTGTAACTACAGTCAGGACGTTCGATAGATCGGTAAGTGTGAAAGGATTATGTGAGATGGAAGTAACTGCCGATAGGGTGATTTGGCCTTTGGTTTACAATGTAGTAGGGAATGATGTTACCTTGCTTTATGGTGATATAAAAAGGACAAATAAAATTATTGTTGAATTCCTGAAATCAAATGGAATTGAAGAAGATGAAATAACTGTCTCTGCACCTAAGCTTGTGGATACAAGGACAGAGTATGGAGAAAATAAGCCGTATAATTATAAGGTCACCGCAGTTCTTACTGTCTATACGGACAAAGTAGATATTGTAAAAAAATTACTTTCAGAGCAGTCTGATTTGCTGAATAAAGGGGTTGCTCTTACAGGAGATAATTGGGAATTTAAAACACAATTTATTTATACCGGATTGAACAATATTAAACCACAAATGATTGAAAAAGCAACAATGAATGCAAGAATTACTGCTGAAAAGTTTGCAAAAGATTCCAACAGCAAATTGGGCAAAATTAAAAAAGCATCGCAAGGTCAATTCTCGGTAACCAACAGAGATGAAAATACTCCGTATATTAAAAATGTAAGGGTGGTTACAAGTATAGACTATTTTCTTAAAGATTAATCTCAGTTAATAATTCTGTTCTTTGCAAATCTCAATTATAAAGTTGAATATCAGTAAAGTACGCTTTATTAAGAGAGGAAAATCGATAATGTTTATGTCATCTCCAGGCTTGTATGTATAGTCATGGAATGCAGAAGTAAATAAAATAGCGGGTATTCCGGATTTCGCAAAAGAGTACTGGTCGCTCATAGTGTAGAACAACTTAGCAAAATCTTTGCTTCCATAAAAAGTATAGTCGATATCAAGGTTGATGTGGTTTTTGTTATTGCACTTATCTATCAATCCTCTATAACTCTTTTTCAATCTTTCATTTCCTAATACTATCATGTATTCCGGATTATTTCCCGGCGGAAACAGATTCGTACCCAGCATATCAAGATTTATTGCACAGGCAATTTTTGCTTTAGGAATGGTAAGATTATTTACAAAGTATTCCGATCCTGACATACTAAGTTCTTTGCCATCGAATGCAACAAAAATAATATTTTTGAGAGGTCCGTTGCCTATAATTTTCATTGTGGCAAACATTTCGGCTATGTTAAGCATAGCCGTAACTCCTGATGCATTATCATCAGCACCATTGTAAATATTTCCATGTAGTATTCCTATATGGTCATAATGGGCTGATAATATTACATATTCATCAGATTTGCCAACTGCAGGTATAAATCCTACTACATTTCTTATAGATATTGAGTCGTATTTGAAACTTTGGGTGTAATTCCAGTTGTAAGGTTTCAAACCATATTTTTTAAATTGAGATATAATGAATTGTTCTGCGAGTTGTTTCCCTTTTGTACCTGATGCCCTTCCCTGGGTCATGTCATCCGCAAGATAAGATAATATTTGTTCTTGTTTTTTTTGGTACACCATTTGCTCTATCATTGCAGTATTTTGCGCAAATAATGGGGTTAAAATTACTGCTAAAAATATGCAGACTAAAGGTTTCTTCATTTTATTTTATAACAAAGTGCAAAAATAGTATTTTTGTTAAGTGAATTCATATTATAAAAGATTTTTATGTTAAAAAAGATATTATTATCTGTTTCTTTTATGGTCTTATTTCTGAACTGTGCTTATGCTCAATATGATTTAGATCATTTTTATCTAAGGGGAAGACAATCGTTGATAGATGGAAAATATGCGCAAGCTATTGAAAATTTCAATATTCTTGCTCAGCTTGACAGTACCGTATATGAAGCGTATTTTTTTAGGGGAATAGCAAAATATAATCTAGGAGATTTTGTTGGTGCCCAGATGGATTTTGATAATACAATTCATTTTAACCCGATATATACTCCTGCTTATCATTATAGAGCGATAACTTTAAGCCGTATCGGAAAATATGATCTTGCTTTGAAAGATTTGGAGGAGGCTGTCGATTTGAGACCAGGTTACACAGGACTCTATTTTAGCAGAGGTGTTACACATTTTCTTTCTCAACAATTCGAAAAGGCTATCAGGGACTTCAATCTGTTTATAAGGAAAGAACCCAATGAGGGGGATGCCTATCTTAATAGGGGGGCTTCATATCTTTATCTCGCCGATACTACAAAGGCTTTCGCGGATTATAATAAGGCTATTTCTTTAAACAGATTTGACCCTGAAGGGTATGTTCGCCGTTCCAGAATTTATGCAATGAGAAAAAATTACGATGCAGCGATAGAAGATTTGGACATTGCCATTAAATTAGACTCAACAAATACTTTTGCTTTTTTTAACAGAGCATTATTAAAATATGAGAAAAAGGATATAAATGGTGCACTGATTGATTTGGACAAAGTTCTCAAAGATGAACCCGGCAATGCACTTACACTTTATAATAGAGCATTGATTTTTGCTCAGGTTGGTGATTTTGTAGGCGCTCTTGATGATTTTGACAGAGTTCTTTTTATTAATCCTAATAATGTTCTGGCATATTTTAACAGGGCTGCTGTTTTTTTGGAATTAGGCAGATACCGAGATGCTATGGATGATTATTCAAAAGCTATAAATCTTTA
>JBAXYG010000107.1:0-5370 GCA_041670905.1 Bacteroidales bacterium | reverse complement strand
TTTTGGGGTCTTTTTAGTGTCTTTTATGCTGGACAAAAAACAAATAAAAAAGCCTACAAATCATTGACTTGTAGGCTTTTGTCCAGTTACTGTCCGGCGTGGTCTGCCGGTTTCAGCGGAGAGGGAGGGATTCGAACCCCCGGAAGCTCACACTTCAACGGTTTTCAAGACCGCCGCAATCGACCACTCTGCCACCTCTCCCAATGAGGGTGCAAAGATATATAAAATATTCTTTGCACAAAATTATTTTTCTCTATTTCCCTTCTACTTTTTTAGTCGTAGAAAAGAATTTCCAATGAAATATTGCAAGGTAAAAAGCACCGCATGTGATGCATGCATCAGCGAAATTAAAAATAGGTCTAAAAAATAGTATATCCCGTCCGCCCCATATCGGGAACCATTCAGGGAGTGTAGTATTTATTATCGGAAAGTAAAACATATCCACAACTTTTCCCATTAGAAAATTTGCATATCCCCCACCCTGTGGAAACAATTGAGCCACATTGGTAAATGTACTTTCACTAAAAAATATTCCATAAAACATGGAATCAATGATATTTCCAAAAGCACCACACATTATTGCAGCCAACCCAAATAATATACCGATAGGTATTCCCGACTTCTTAAGAAGTTTTCTGATATATAAATAAATGAAAATGACAAGAATAATTCGAAGAATAGTAAGCAATATTTTGCCGATACCTCCCCCGAATTGCATACCGAATGCCATTCCGTTATTCTCAATAAAATAAATCTGGAACCAGTTACCAAATACGCTCAAGCTTTGTCCAATAGTCATGTTTGTTTTGACCAGGATTTTAATAATCTGATCAATAACTAACAGCAGAATTACAAAAAGAGTGATTTTTGTTCCTCTTGATATCTTCATTATTTATTCTGAGAATTTTTTGCCTCAATGCTCAAAGTAGCATGAGGTACAAGTTTAAGCCTCTCCTTAGGAATTAATTTACCGGTCTCACGACAAATACCATAAGATTTGTTTTCAATTCTGATTAATGCTCCTTCAAGATTTTGGATAAATTTATATTGACGTGCTGCAAGTTGACCCAACTCTTCTTTTGAAAGAGCAGATGCACCCTCTTCCAAAACTTTAAATGTTGGTGAGGTGTCTTCTGTGTCATTGCTGGAACTATGATTTACAGCACCTTTTAAAATGTCATAATCTTCTCTAGCCTTTGCAAGTTTTTCAAGAATAAGTTCTTTAAATTCCTGCAGTTCCTCATCACTGTAACGAACCTTTTCAGGTGTAGGTTCAGATACATTTTCTTTCTTTGCCATAATACCTATATATTAAAAATATTTGTAAATATAATAAAAAGAGTGATAAAAATAAAATTACTAATAATGAATTTTATTTTCATTTCTAAGCCATGCTTCAAAAGGAATCATACCCTCTTGAGGTAATATTCTGGAAACAGAAAGTGACCTTTTATCTTTCTCTAACTCAAATTCTTTATAAATAAATCTGTCATCAAATCCTGCCTTTGCAGCATCATCCTGAGTCCCGGAATAATAAATAACATCCAAATGAGCCCAATAACAGGCAGCCAAACACATGGGACAAGGTTCACAGCTCGTATAAAGCGAACATCCTTTCAGGTCAAAAGTATTGAGCACTTTACAGGCTTTTCTTATAGCATTGACCTCTGCATGAGCAGTCGGATCATTATCTTTTGTAACACTATTTGAAGCAGAAGCAATGATTTTTCCCTCTTTTACAATAATACAGCCGAATGGGCCACCGGTGGAAGAGGCACTCTCTAAAGCAATATTTATTGCTTCCTTCATGAATTTTTCACAAATCTTCTTCATATATATATCTTTTACAAAAAGAAATCTATTTACGGCACTTTTGACAACTGAGAATCAATTCTCCATCTTCCCATTCAATTTTTACGCCATTATTGCATACATCCACAACATCAATCTTTTCGGCAAGCGTTTGTTCGCAAACATATTTGCCAAATTTTTCCAAAGCCTGCGAAATTTCCGAATTGTCTTCAACCGAAATTGTTATTCTGTCTGTTACCTCAAATCCGCTATCCTTACGAATATTCTGTATCCTGTTTATAAGTTCTCTTGCTATTCCCTCTTTATACAAATCATCAGTTATAGTTATGTCCAAAGCAATTGTTAGTTTTCCTTCAGTAGCCACTAACCATCCAGGCATATCTTCTGATATTATCTCATAATCCTCAACTGTCAAATCCACATTACCGGAAGCAAGTGACACAGTATAAGATCCATCACGTTCAATATTGGATATGGTTTGTTGAGAAAGAGTACCAAATGCGACAGCAATCTCTTTCATCTGTTTACCATATTTTTTACCCAATGTTTTAAAATTAGGTTTGATCTTCTTAGTAATCAATCCGGTAGTATCGTGGATAAATTCCACATCTTTGACATTAACTTCGTTAAGTACCAATTGTTTTATTTTCTCAAATTGTTCCTGAATACGTGGATCAAGTACAGGCACAATTAATTTTGCAAGAGGTTGACGTACTTTAATATTTACTTTTCTGCGAAGTGCAAGAACCATTGAAGATATCTTTTGTGCAAGCGCCATTCTCTCTTCGAGATCTTTGCAAATATTTTTCTGATTATAATCAGGCATCAATACTGAGTGGACAGAATCGGCATTCGGGACAAGGTCGCAGTAAAGTCTGTCCATAAAGAACGGAGCAATAGGTGCACCCAAAATAGCAACAGTCTTTAATGCTTCATGTAACGTCTGATAAGCAGCAAGTTTAGTTTCAGTCATTCCACCCCCCCAGAATCTTTTTCTGTTAAGACGTACATACCAATTACTTAGGTTATCACATACAAAATCATGGATCATTCTTCCTGCAGATGTAATATCATAATCCTCATAAGCAGCAACCACATCTTTTATAAGGCTGTTCTGCAGAGAAATAAGCCATCTGTCAATTTCCTCTCTTGCTTCAAAAGGAATAACAGGTGTATTTACATCAAAATCATCAACATTGGCATAAAGTGAGAAGAATGAATATGTATTATATAGTGTACCGAAAAATTTTCTTCTTACCTCATCTACCCCTGCCTCATCAAACTTCAGATTATCCCAAGGTTGGGCATTAGTAAGCATATACCATCTCAAAGAATCCGCGCCATATTCATCAAGTGCAAGAAATGGGTCCACAGCATTTCCAAGACGTTTGCTCATCTTGTTCCCTTCTTTATCTAAAACCAATCCATTGGAGATCACATTCTTGAAAGCACATTTATTGCTTACCATAGTTCCTATGGCATGTAAAGTAAAAAACCACCCTCTTGTCTGGTCAACGCCTTCGGCAATAAAATCAGCTGTCTGTCCAAAAGCAGGTTTATCAATATTTGCCAATCCCTCTTGCGCATAAGGCATAGAACCGGAATCAAACCAAACGTCAATAAGATCTGTTTCGCGTATCATTTTCTTTCCTTTGTCTGAAACAATAAAAAACTCATCAACATATGGTCTGTGAATATCTATTTTTTCATAATTTTCCTTTGAAGTGTCATCAGGATTGAATCCCTTCTCTTTCAATGGGTTATTAGGCATAATCTTAGCGGCAACTGCTTTTTCCAACTCATTATAGAGTTCTTTTATTGATCCAAGGCACTTTTCCTCGCTTCCATCCTCAGTCCTCCAAATAGGAAGAGGAGTTCCCCAATAACGACTGCGGGACAAATTCCAGTCCTGCAAATTTTCAAGCCATTTACCAAACCTTCCACTGCCTGTCGATTCAGGTTTCCAGTTTATTGTCTTGTTTAGTTCTATCATCCTATCTTGAACCGCAGTTGTTCTTATAAACCAGGAATCGAGAGGATAATAAAGTATCGGTTTATCTGTTCTCCAGCAATGCGGATAATTATGTATATGTTTTTCTATCTTAAATGCCCTTCCGTCTTTTTTCAATTCGACACAAATATCAATATCAAGAGTAGGATCATCAGGACTAAGATTTGGGTCATACGCATTCTTTACAAATCTTCCTGCCATAAGGGAATATCTGTCAACATTTACTTTCTCTTTTACAAATTCAGGATCAAGATCTTCAATTTTATAGAGTTTACCTGTGCGGTCAACCATAGCCTGTCTTATACCATACTTATCTACAACAACCATAGGAGGAACCCCGTTAACCTTTGCAACACGGTCATCATCAGCACCAAATGTAGGAGCTATATGAACAATACCTGTACCATCTTCTGTTGTAACAAAATCACCTGATATAACTTTAAAGCCACCTTCTTCACATTTAACCCATGGAATCAACTGTTCATATTCTATTCCAACGAGCTGCTTACCTTTTATGGTTCCTTCCAACAATATAAAAGGATTTTTATCGTTAAAATGAGCATCGAGCAGAGGTTTGGCTACAACATAAATTGCAGGCTCCTTAGTATATGGATTAACACTGCTTACTCTTACATATTCAATATTAGGTCCCACGCAAAGAGCTGTATTTGAAGGAAGAGTCCATGGGGTTGTCGTCCATGCAATAAAAAATACGGGAACAGTAGCATCATCAAACAGAAATTGCGATTTCCCGTTCTTGATAACTTTAAACTGAACAACTGCAGTAGTATCTTTTACATCCCGGTAACAACCTGGTTGATTCAATTCGTGAGAACTTAACCCTGTACCTGCTGCAGGTGAAAAAGGCTGAATTGAATATCCTTTATAAAGAAGCCCCTTATTATATATATCTTTTAATAAATACCAAAGTGTTTCTATATAACGATTGTCATAAGTAATATAAGGATTTTCCATATCGACCCAATAACCAATTTTATCGGTCATAGACATCCACTCCTTTGTATATTTCATCACCTCCTTACGGCAGGCTTTATTATAATCATCTACAGAAATTTTTTTACCGATATCTTCTTTAGTTATACCCAGCATCTTTTCCACTCCCAACTCCACCGGAAGACCATGAGTGTCCCAACCGGCCTTTCTGTTAACATAATAACCGGCCTGAGTTTTATAACGGCAAATTGAGTCTTTTATAGCTCTTGCCATTACGTGGTGAATCCCGGGCATTCCGTTCGCTGAAGGAGGTCCTTCAAAAAACACGTAATTAGGTCTCCCCTCTCTCTTTTTAAGAATTTTTCTAAACGTATCTTCTGCACGCCATTTTTCTAATACACTGCGATTTATCTCAACTAAATCTAAGTTCTTGTACTCGGTAAACTTCATAAAAATATATTTTGAATTTGCAAAGATACTATAATTCACTAATTTTGAATAACACAATAAAGCAATGTTTTATGGGAATTATTGACATCATCATCGTACTTTGCTTCCTTCCTGCCATTTATTTTGGAATAAAAAACGGCCTT
>JBAXYG010000106.1:0-5474 GCA_041670905.1 Bacteroidales bacterium | reverse complement strand
TAATAGATAGTGATGGTTATCTGTTTTTAAAAGGGAGAAACAAAAGTATGATTCTTGGTCCTTCCGGACAAAATATTTATCCAGAAGAGATTGAAAGCAGTTTAAATAATCTTCCTTATGTAGTTGAATCATTAGTTATTGAAGATAATGACATGCTTAATGCCCTAATATATCCGGATTACGAACAGATGGCGGATGAAGGCTTGAACCGTGATCAGTTGCTGGAAAAATTGAACGAAGGTATTCAACTGACAAATCTTGAATTACCAAATTATTGTAAGATTGCCAAAGTGGAAATATTTCCTGAAGAATTTGAAAAAACGCCTAAAAGAAGTATAAAAAGATATTTATATCAACGGGAAAAAACAGAAAAAAATAATAATCATGACAGATAAACAGTTACAATTTGATAAAAGCTATTTGGAGATGGCAACAGTATGGGCAAAAAATTCATATTGTAAAAGAAGGCAGGTAGGTGCTTTAATTGTTAAGGATAGAATGATAATTTCTGACGGGTATAATGGTACCCCCTCAGGTTTTGAGAATATATGTGAAGATGATATGGGATTGACAAAACCATACGTTCTTCATGCTGAAGCAAATGCTATAACAAAGGTGGCTAAGAGCGGAAACAGTAGTGATGGGGCAACATTATATGTTACTGCCGCACCTTGTGTGGAGTGTGCCAAGCTTATAATACAGGCAGGTATTATAAGGGTAGTATACAGGGATGAATATAGAGTAATGGATGGTGTGGATTTACTGAAAAGAGCAAAAATTGAAGTTTGTAAATATTGATAATATGAATAATGGATTATATAAAAGTCTAAAGATAGTCGGTTGGCTTATTTTCTTTTTACTAGTTATATTATTAGTCAAAAAAGAGTTCCAGCCAAGTAATGTGGTTAATGTAGATAAGACGAAAGATGATTGGGCTAAACTTATTCTTGTATTGAATAGTGTTGATAAAGATTATGTTGATACTATCAATCATAAGGATTTGACTGAAATACTTATTCCTCAAATTCTTGCAAAACTTGATCCACATTCTGTATATCTTCCTCCTAATGATCTTAAAAATGCAGATGAAGCCTTGCAAGGTGGTTTCGACGGAATCGGAATTCAGTTTAATGTTCCGAATGATACAGCAATTGTTACTAACGTTATAGTTGGTGGCCCTTCTGAAAAAGCAGGACTATTGTCTGGAGATAGAATAATAAAGGTTGGTGAAAGAAATATTGCAGGTGTTAAAACCCCACAGGATTCGATGGTTATTTTGATGAAAGGGAA
The DNA here is from genome assembly GCA_041670905.1 of Bacteroidales bacterium. Lineage (GTDB taxonomy): Bacteria > Bacteroidota > Bacteroidia > Bacteroidales > UBA932 > JBAXYG01. Next base: position 4,184 of record JBAXYG010000106.1, on the reverse strand, counting down.
AAAAGGGACAAAAGTTACTGTAAATGTAATGAGGATAGGAGAGGATAATATGATTCCTTTTGTAATAACTAGAGATAAAATTCCTGTTAAAAGTGTAGATGTTTCATTTATGATAAACGATACGACAGGATATATAAAACTATCAAAATTTGCAAAGACCAGTTATCCTGAATTTCTTGAGGCCACTATTAAGCTGAAAGAGAATGGAATGAAAAAGCTTATTTTTGACTTGCGTGATAATACAGGGGGATATTTGGACCAGGCTTTGTTGCTTTCTAATGAGTTTCTTCAAAAAGGAGAGTTGGTTGTTTATATGGAAGGTAAAAACAGGCCAAGACAAAATCTTTATGCCGATGGTACTGGAGGTTGTAAAGATATTGAATTGGCAGTATTGATAAATGAGAGTTCAGCTTCGTCAAGTGAGATATTTGCAGGTGCAATGCAGGATAATGACAGGGGTACAATATATGGACTTCGCTCTTTTGGTAAAGGGTTGGTTCAGGAACCTGTTTATTTTTCGGATGGTTCAGGACTTCGTCTGACTGTAGCCCGTTTTTATACCCCAACGGGAAGATGCATACAGAAACCTTACAGTGATGATTATGACTATGATATTATTCAAAGATATAATCATGGAGAAATGATGAGTGCTGACAGTATAAAAGTGAATGATTCTCTAAAATTTGTTACTCCAAAGGGACGGATTGTTTATGGTGGCGGAGGTATCATACCGGACGTTTTTATTCCTATTGATACGGTAGGTGTAACAGATTTCTATATTAAATGTAATCGACAAAGTTTACAAATTAAATTTGCAAACTCTATTGCTGACGAGTATCGTACAAAAATGAGGGGAATAAAAAACATGAATACTCTTAATCAATTTCTTGATGGACTTAATATAAAGAATAATTTTATTTCCTTTGCCGCTTCAAAAGATATTGTTCCTAAGGGGAATGAATGGGAAAAATCAGGAGATATTATTGTAAATCAGATTCGCGCACTCATAGGGCGTTATACTGTTATGGATGATGATGCTTTTTATCCTATATATCTTAAAACTGATAATGTTGTAAAAAAGGCATTGGAAAAGAATTCTATTGCCCGATGAAACGATATACAATTTCACCTGTTTGGTAAGATTGATCTGAGGTTGAAGCGGTGAAACGTGATTGTTTTGCCGCTTCAAGTGCAAAATCACGTAGTGAAATGTCCCCGGTTGAGATATTTTCTATAACTCTTGTTCCAATAACCCTTCCCCTTCGGTTAACTTTTATTTCTATGGTAACATCTCCTGATCCATATCCTTTGTATGCAGGGACAGGGAGATATTGTGCTTTTCTTCCATCAAGTCGGTATGATATGACCGAAGGTCCTTTATATGCTTTTTTATTTTTCTGTTTATCTTCTTTTTTGCTATTATTCAAGTCTGCATAGTTGTCATTATCTTTTTCTTGAGCTAATGCCTCTTTTTTAGCAGCATCCAATTTTTCTTGCAATTCTTTCGCCTGGTCATAAACTTCATTAGGATTTTTTGATCGATCATCTTTGAGGTTTTCGTTGACATCAACAGCAACATTTCTTATTGATTGCCGTGGAGTAGAGAGAAGACCATCAATTTCTTTACTAATTTCCTCTTTAAATTGTTCAACACGTATTTCTTCTTCGATTTTTTCTTGATTGGTTAAATCGATAGCAAATAATGACTCCTGGCTTACAATAGAGTGAATTGAAACCAGGAGCATGATAATTATTAAAACCAAATGAAAAATGATAGTTGAATATAGTCCAACATTATTTTCCATTTTGTGTTTAAAAAATTTCATTTCATTTTTTTTCTTTTAATGCCTTTTCTATCGTAGCTATTAGAATATTAATAGCTACGTTATTGTGCCCTCCCTGTGGAATAATAAGGTCAGCATACCTTTTGCTTGGCGCAATAAATTGAAGGTGCATCGGTTTTACGGTTTTCTCGTATCGTTCAATTACCTTTTCGATACTTTTACCACGTTCCATAATATCGCGGGAAATGACTCTTATCAACCTGTCATCATCGTCAGCATCTACATAAATCATTATGTCTAACTGATCGCGCAATTCTTTGCATGTAAAAATCAAAATTCCTTCTACAATAATTATGTGTGCCGGATTTACATGTACAGTTTCAGTTTTTGATCTTGAACAGGTAATATATGAATATACAGGCTGTTCAATAGATTTACCTTTTTTTAATTCTTTTATCTGTTGTACAAGAAACTCAAAATCTATTGCATCAGGATGGTCAAAATTAAGTTCCTGTCTCTCTTCAATGGGAAGGTGGCTCTGATCTTTATAATAAGAGTCTTGAGGAATGACTACAACATCGGTTTTCTGTTTATTAATAATTTTTTTAACGACAGTTGTTTTACCTGAGCCGGTTCCTCCGGCAATACCTATTATAAGCATAATATTAATATTCAGCGTTATTTGGTGTCCTAGGAAATGGAATTACGTCGCGTATATTTGCCATACCGGTAACAAAAAGTAATAATCTTTCAAAACCCAATCCGAAACCGCTGTGTGGTGCAGTTCCAAATTTACGGGTATCAATATACCACCATAAGCCGTCAGTAGACATTTTTAGTTCTTTTATTCTGTTTTCAAGTTTTTCTAACGATTCTTCTCTTTGTGATCCTCCTATGATTTCTCCGATTTTAGGGAACAGAACATCCATTGCACGTACTGTCAATCCGTCATCATTTTGCTTCATATAGAAGGCTTTAATATCTTTAGGATAATCTGTCAAAATAACCGGTTTTTTGAAATGTTTTTCAACAAGATATCTTTCATGTTCACTTTGCAAATCTATTCCCCAAGATACAGGAAATTCAAAAGTCTGCCCTGATTTCATGAGGATATCAACACCTTCAGTGTAACTCAAACGGACAAATTCAGTATTTACTACTCCTTCAAGTCTGGCAATAAGTTCTTTATCAAACATGTCGTTTAGAAACCTCAAATCATCCTTACAATTTTCCAGAGCGTATTTTACTAGATATTTAATAAATTTCTCAGCAAGATCCATATTTTCTTTTATCTCACAAAAAGCCATTTCAGGTTCGACCATCCAGAATTCGGATAAGTGCCTTGGAGTGTTTGAGTTTTCAGCACGGAAAGTTGGTCCGAAAGTATAAATATCTCCAAGCGCCATTGCGCCCAATTCTCCTTCAAGTTGTCCACTTACCGTAAGGGCTGTCTGCCGTCCAAAAAAATCTTCTTCATAGTTTATAGAACCATCTTTCTTTTTAGGAATATTATTTAAATCCAATGTCGTTACTTGAAACATTGCACCTGCTCCTTCACAATCTGAAGCGGTAATAATTGGTGTATGAAGATAAACAAATCCTTTATCATTAAAAAATTTATGTATAGCAAAGGCCATTGCATGTCTTATTCTTAAGACGGCACTAAAAGTATTTGTACGTGGACGGAGATGTCCTATTTCTCTGAGAAATTCCATACTATGGCCTTTCTTCTGGAGAGGATAAGTATCAGGGTCTGCTGTTCCGTATATCTCAATTTTAGTTGCTTGAATCTCAACTGCCTGTCCACTCCCAACAGATGCAACTAAATCCCCATTTACACAGATACAAGCTCCTGTCGTAATCTGTTTCAGTAAATCTTCTGAAAAATTTGAAGTACTACAAACAATTTGAATATTATTGATTGTGGATCCATCATTTAATGCGATGAAAACCACATTTTTATTACCTCTTTTTGTTCTTACCCATCCCTTAGCAATCACCTCTGCTCCAGGGGCCTTCTTCAATAATTCTGATACTTTAATTCGTTCCATTTTTTAATTTATTTGCAGTCAATAAAGATATTTATTCGATGAGAAATTACCAAATTAATGGTGCCGAGATTTCACTTTCATTCCAACATCGGTCAACTATGGTAATGATATATTTTGATTTATGATTTCTTTTAGTTTCAGGTTTAAAATATGTTTCCTTAGTAATTTTTGCAATATGTCTGCTATCGTTGATATTAATATCTTCTTTTGCAGAAAATTTATAAATAATGTAGAAGTGCGGTTGTTGCATTACGTCATTATTTTCTTCTATTTCCCAGGTAACTTCTTTCTTTTTGATTTTAACATTCTTTACAGGTAGAGGAGGAATTGTATCAAGATTGCTGTATAC
>JBAXYG010000105.1:0-5474 GCA_041670905.1 Bacteroidales bacterium | reverse complement strand
CTGTCTTATCATAATTATTTTGAAACCGAACCTCTGAATATTCTAAAAAAAATTACAGACAGGTGTATCCATAAAGGGGCCGATATTGTAAAAATTGTTACAACAGCACACGATAAAAAGGATGCCGACAGAGTTCTTTCCCTCTATAAATATTATGACAGCAAAAAACTGATTGCTTTTGCAATGGGGGAAATAGGACAGTTCTCCCGCATATCATCATTTAAAGCAGGTGCTCCTTTTATATATATAACCCCATTCAGAGGGGGAGAAACTGCACCAGGACAATATACTTTTTACGACTTTGTCTATCCTGAAGAAAAAATCCTGTCCGGAAAAGTTTACATACCAGCATCTAAGAGTTTTACGCAAAGGTTCATTATTGCAGCCACCCTTTCAGAAGGTCAGAGCGAACTTTCATGCATAGAATCCTGCGATGATATAAATTCTGCATTATCTGTTGCAAGGCAATTGGGAGCAAAGGTTGAATATGACGATATCTCTCTCAAAATCACAGGGAACCGTGATTTTCCTGAGAATATTTTTGTGGGAGAATCAGGATTACTTTCCAGACTCTGTATTCCACTTGCAGGAATATCAAAGAATGATGTGACAATATCAGGAGAAAAAACCCTAATTGGAAGAGACTTAAATCAACACTCAGATGCCCTGAAAAAACTGGGGATTGAGGTCAAATACACTGACGGGACACACCTTCCGGCAATCGTATCCGGACAAATTCATGGAGGAGATATTGAGATATCCGGAGAAGGAGGATCTCAGCTTATTTCAGGACTTTTAATGACACTGCCTCTTTGTCCTGAAAATAGTACCATCAAAGTTGAAAACGCAACCAGTGTACCATATATAGAACTAACTATCAATATCTTAAAGGACTTTGGAATTGTGATTGATTACACTTCTTCCGAAGACAAAAGAACTCTGAACCTTAGTATCAAAGGGGGGCAAAAGCCAGAATCGGCGTTTCTTATCTCAGAAAGAGATTGGAGTTCAGCCTCTTTCTTCATGGTAGCAGGAGCATTACTTGGGGATGTTGAACTTCCGGATATGAATGTTGATTCATTTCAGGCCGATGCCGCCATTTATGATGTTTTGGATCAGTGTGGTGCAGATATTCTTCATGATGAGACTTATGGAGATATAAGTGTAAGAAAATCAATAATATGTCCCTTTGATTTTGACATTACAAATACACCAGACCTATTCCCGCCCCTACTCCTTCTGGCTTTACGCGCAGATGGAGAAAGCACCATCAGAGGCCTCAACCGCCTGAAGAACAAAGAGAGCAACAGAGCAGTTACATTTTATGAGGAATTTAAAAAACTTGGGGCCCAAATAAATATAGATGGAGATGTGATGACCATACACGGAAATTATTCCTTTAAACTAAATGGTGGAAAGGTTTCTTCACACGGAGACCACAGATTGGCAATGGCTCTCTCAATCGCCGCCCTTCTGTCAGACGATATAGTTGAAATTGACGATGTTGAGTGTATAAACAAATCTTTCCCTACCTTTAAGAAATTATTGGCTTCATTACAGAAAAAAATATGAATGTATTTGGAAATAAATTTCAACTGGAAATATTTGGAACATCCCATGCCCCGGAAATAGGAATAACGATTACTGGTGTTCCTTCCGAAATTCCCTTAAGTGTTGAAGATTTAATCTCCGATATACTTAGACGCAAAAGCGGAGCAACAGGTACCACTACACGCATTGAGGATGACATTCCTGAGATTAAAGAGGGTATCTCTTCGAATAAAACGACAGGAGAAAAAATCACAATAGTTTTCAAAAACAATAATATCAATCCGGAGGAATACCTGCAAGTTATGGATATCCCGCGTCCCGGACATGCTGATTTCGTCTCAAAAATAAAATATGGTTTCACACAAACCGGAGGAGGTATTTTCTCAGGAAGAATGACATTACCACTGGTTGCAGCCGGAGTAATTGCAAAAAAACTTATCTCCCCTATTTTTGTAGAGGCAAAACTTGTTGAAGTAGGAGAAATTCCGGCAGAAAAATGGGACAAAATTGAGCAGCTTATCGCGCTTACGGTACAGGAGGGAGATTCACTGGGAGGAATTATTGCATGTCAATGTAATAATGTTTCCGTAGGACTTGGAGAACCTTTTTTCGACTCAGTTGAATCAATAATTTCCCATGCAATATTTTCCATTCCCGGTATAAGAGGAATAGAATTTGGAGACGGATTTAAAGCCGCGCAAATGAAAGGTTCCGAACATAACGATTGTATAAAAAACGCAACTGGGGAGACAACAACAAATGGCTGTGGGGGAATCAATGGAGGTATTACAAACGGAAATCAAATATATTTCAGAGTTGCTGTTAAACCCACATCAAGCATCAGAAAGCCTCAGGAAAGTTTCAATTTTAAAACGGGTAAGGTAGAAGAGTTTTCTATACCGGGACGCCACGATACCTGCTTTGCGCTCAGAGTTCCCGTCATTGTGGAAGCCATGACCGCAATTGCCCTCGCACAAATAGCAGATTATTAACAGGTAAATTTTCGTTGCACTATAAAAATATTTACATATCTTTGTCATCCCAATTCAACAATTGGTGTCTATCAAACATACATTTGCCCGGATGGCGGAATTGGTAGACGCGCTGGTCTCAAACACCAGTAGCCGCAAGGCTGTGCCGGTTCGACCCCGGCTCCGGGTACAAAAAGAATGGCTAACAGTTGAAAAATAGACTTGTTAGCTATTTTTGATTTAATGAGCCACAGTTAACTATTGTTTATGCAAAAAGAAATTTATGAAAACGTTGTATTCTGCGTGTCAATAGACTACAACTCTTTTACAAACTCTCCGAAACGTAACACCTTTTCTGCATTTGCCTTATTAAACAGCAGATGCTCAAAATCACGATATTTCTTTTTAAGGTCTGTGTTCTCAGTAGTTCTTGTTAAAGTCTCTTTTAGTTCCTCCTTATTGTGAATACTTCTCTTTATTGCTAAATATTTATAATCCGGTTCTGTTTGCCCCAACAAGAACATTGCATCATAAAAATCTCGTCCTTTTTGACGTGTCAACAAGGCAGATAACTTCATTGCACAAAGAATTGAATCTGACGGCACAAGGAATGGAAAGAAGAATCCCGCACGCTTTATATTGACAATTTGCGGCTTATACTCAAACTCCTGGTCTTGGCTTTCAACCTTAATCAAAAAACGCTCTTCTCGATACCCCGATAAACCCAGCTCGAATAGGAGTTCAGGGAAATATAGGTTTCGTCTAAATGCTTTGAGTTTATCATTTGACTTATCACGGGTTTCGGCACGAAGTCCTGAGCGTTGCAGAAAGGTTAGTATATCATTGGTCATCTTCGTAAAATCTTCCTGCGATAGATTTTTGCAATCAAAATCTAAATCCTCCGAAAATCTGTCAATGCCTTTTACAAGTCTAAGGTTAGTGCCTCCGATGAAAACTACTTTTTGAATATAGGACGATGTGGATATAAAATCGAGTATCATAAGTTGAATATACTCTTTCACCATATATTTTTGAAAAGTGGCATTATCACGAAGTTCAATCGGGAAATAGCCCTTTATCTGTTCTAAATCTATCATATTCCGTATATTTTTTTCATTAGTTCTATTCGCTTTGTGAGTGCTTTGTTATCAAAACACTTAGCATATTCATCAAGCCTTTCAATATTAATGTCGTTCTCCATATAATCTTCATCAAGCCTCAAATCTGCCAACTCCTCCTCTGTATTGTAAAATGGATAGAGGTATAGTAGGTCAAGCAATGCCTTTTCGGAGTGCGCAAAATGAATTGTTCGATTGCCGAAAGGTTTTAATTCGTAACCAAACATAAGTTCCTCCTTTATTGTTTTGTAAGAGTAAATGCCAAAATTATTTTGAAACTCTGCCGTCTTTAACGACGACACCCCTGTAATCTGAGTTATGGATTCGGGGATAATTCCATAAAAAGCAAGTACCGTATGCAGGCTAATGTACGACGGCTTATAAATGCGATTCGATATATAGAGCGCAAAATCAGATTGTCCTTTCAGTTCTGGAAATGAATAAAATCCCTGACGTAGCTTTACCAACAATCCTTGCTTTATCCATCGAGTCAAGTTATTTGAATTGAAGTCCGGGTATTGCGCCATAATCTGATGAGTAGCTACACATCCGACTTCAATAAAACTATTTCTAAACTCAATAAAATTCATTTTATTTCTATTTTTCTACAAATATAGTGATTTATGGAAACAAAACAAATATTTAACTGATTTTAATGGTACGATTCCCTTTATTTAAACTATTAGAGTTACCAATCGGTTTTGGGAAAAATAATTAAATTTGTATACAAAGAGCCTTATCTTTTTAAACACTCCATTTTCGCAAAATATGAATACAAAAGACAGAAGCAGACAAGAATACATAGCAAGAATTAATAGGGTGACGGATTATATTGAAAAACATTTAGACGAAGATATAACGCTCGATAAAGTTGCTAAAATTGCTTGTTTTTCATCCTTTCATTTTCACCGTATTTTTTCCAGTTTAACAAATGAAACACTAAATACTTTTATACAACGAATACGAATAGAAAAAGCAGCTCAGCAACTTAGAAGTGAAGAAAATATTTCAATAAGCGAAATTGCACATAACTGTGGGTTTGGCAGCGTATCCCATTTTAGCCGTACATTTCGTAAATATTTCGGGTTAACTGCCAAAGAATTCAGGGAAACAGAAAAAGCGGTTTTTACTAAAGATGGTTTATATTATAGCAAGGATGGTCAACTGGCTCGCAAGATAAATCAACTTAACTCCAATTTTAGAGTACAACTTTGCAGTGATAATTCAAATCAAATTAATCACTCAAAATTTATTATTATGGACACAAAAGTTGAAATTAAAGAAATGCCCGAATTGAATGTTGTTTACTGTCGGCACACAGGTCAATTTAACCAAATTGGTAAAGCATATGAAAAACTGATGAAGTGGGCTGGTCCACGAGGTCTATTAAATTTTCCGGAAACAAAAACAATTACAGTTTATCATGATGATCCATCTGTAATAGCAATTGAACAAGTTCGTCAAAGTGCTTGTATTACTGTCACAAATGATGTAAAAGTTGATGGAGAAATAGGCAAAATGAAATTGAAAAACGGAAAATATGCTGTAGGTCATTTTGAAATTGATGAGAAAGGATTTGAAAAAGCATGGAATACAATGTGCTTATGGTTTACAGAGAGTGGCTATCAACCAGGTGAAGGGTACTCATATGAGTTGTACTACAATTCACCGGAAGAAGATGCTAAACACATATTTATCTTAGATATTTGTATTCCTGTGAAACTGTTGTAGTTTTTTACGACCCAAAAAAATTAAGTAATAGAGCGATTGAGATTCTACCAATCGCTCTATTACGCATTTATAATTAATAATAGATTATGAACCGACCAAAACT
>JBAXYG010000104.1:0-5522 GCA_041670905.1 Bacteroidales bacterium | reverse complement strand
GATAAAGAGAAATTTTCCTCCTCTGCAGGACCATAATCCATACATGAAACCAAGAGCATTGCCGTCCCTATCAAAATAAAGACGGCAATGCAGAGAGATTTCGTTATATTAAAAACAAACTTCACTATATTAAAACTTATAATTTAACTAACTACTACCCTCATTTACAAAAATTTAACAAAAAACTACTATTCATTTTAACAGATAATTTCATAATTGACATCATATTCAATTACTACTCTTTTGTCATAAAAATTATTCTGCAACTTCTTTTTGAATTGCAATATCATCAATACAAAAATAAGCAGGAGTATTCATTCCATACGCACCATTATCTGACCCGCTCAACGAAAATGTTATCTTATTTACTGCACCAAATGAAGAAAGATCTACTTTTTTCCAATTTGTAATAATTCCTGAAGCCGTTGTTGTTCTGAAATCAGCCAAATAAAATTCTACAACTCCTTTTTCAGCACCTTTAGCATCATAACCCTTTACTGTCAACAAAAAATAATCCTTATCATCATAACTTAATTTTTTCGCAAAAGAATCTCCGTTTACCATCGAAATTGCAGGATATGTGGCATTTGTAATATAAATATGATCAAAAACTCTTTCCACTGATGAATCAAAAGATATTTCCGGAGCAGCACAATATGCGGAATAATTACATATTCCAAAATTATTTGAACCATTGTTTCCCCCTTTTCCCGTTGTTGCATCCTTAAAATATACACTACACTGATTTGTATAACCAGCAGTCGTCATATCATTCCAATTAGAAATTGCAATTCCTCCATTCCAAAAATCATATTTATCCTCAACACTATTCAATCCAAATTTAAGTCCGGTGACAGCATCAAGATAAGAAGTATATTGTCCAGAATAGGTTGAATAAAGGTTTTCTCCATAGACGGTTGGACCTGCGATATAGTTTTCAGACACATTTTCAAAAGTAAAAATGTCATATAAATCTTCAATTGTCGGCTCTTTTTCACAACTTACGGAAATTATACCAACACAGAAAATTAAAAGGAGCAAATAGAATTTTTTCATTTTTATATATTTAAAGCATTAAACATTATCTCCCGAATGCATTGAGAAAACAATGAAGTAAATGTCTAAACCGATTAATGAAAAAGGTGAAAACAATCACTCGTTCGCCGCAAGTGTAATCTCAAAATTTTCGCCCGGCAGGTCTTCTGACTTATTCCTATTATTATCGTCTTCCCGGCAATTAAGCCAGTGACAAAGAGTGATAAAATATCTTACCTAAAAGGTAGGAACTTACAGCAGCGGGAACTGTAGTCGATTTTCACGACTTTCCCATTTAATCCCTCATACAACAAATGTGTATTTCGGAAACCGTACGATGTAAAGGTATGTATTTTTTTTTCACTTATCCAAAAATTATTATTTATCATTCTTGTCTCTGTTTTTAATTTTTTGTACTTTTATAATATCATCATTTCAAGTATATCTAAAATAATCTATGAATCATAACTTTACATACCACAAAAATGAACAACATAAAATTCTTTATTTTAATCATTGTATCTACTCTTATTTTAACAGCATCATGTACCGTTCAAAACAATTACTACCGAGTTGAAAATGGATCTTTCACAAAAGGTAAAGAACCTTATTATTTCATAGGAACAAATTTTTGGTATGGTGCAATATTAGCTTCAGAAGGGGAAGGAGGAAATAGGGACAGACTTTCTAAAGAACTGGATTATTTAAAATTTTTAGGAATAACCAACCTTCGCATTCTTGTAGGAAGCGATGGGGAAAGAGGAGTTAATTCAAAAGTAGAACCTACTCTTCAGCTATCACCAAGGCATTATAACGACACTATTTTCCGCGGTCTTGACTATCTGATGACAGAGCTGAATAAAAGAGATATGTGCGCTGTTCTTTATCTAAACAACAGTTGGGAATGGAGTGGAGGATATGGGAAATATCTTGAATGGGCGGGTTATGGCAAAGCTCCTATTCCAAATATAGATGGGGGAGAGGCTTTTATGCAATTCGTAACTCAATATCATAAATCCGATAGTGCAAAAGCACTTTTTAATCAATATATCAAAGATGTTATATCACGCAAGAACACAATAACAGGAAAACCTTATTCTGAAGACCCTGCAATATTCTCATGGCAAATATGCAATGAGCCTCGTGCATTCGCTGAAGAGAATAAAGCTCCATTTGCCGAATGGATATGGGAAACAGCAAAACTTATCAAGCATCTTGATCCTAACCATATGGTATCAACCGGAAGTGAAGGAAAAAATGGTTGTGAGGGAGATATTTCCTTATTTGAAAAGATTCATTCATGTCCAGAAATAGACTATTTGAATATACACATATGGCCATATAATTGGCTTTGGATATCAAAAACAACTATGATGGAAGATATTGATTCGGCTATATTTAAGACTAAAGAGTATATGGAAGAACATCTTCCGGTAGCAAAAAAAATAGGAAAACCAATTGTGATAGAAGAGTTCGGGTTTCCAAGAGATGATTTTAAATTCGGAATCAACACCTCTACTAAATCAAGAGATATTTATTATAAATATTTAACAGATATCATCTGTAAAAATGCAGAAGAAAAAGGATTAATTGCAGGATGTAATTTTTGGGGATGGGGAGGATTTGCTACACCATCTACAGAACATATTTTTTGGATAAAAGGTGATGAATATACGGGAGATCCCGCACAGGAACAACAAGGATTAAATTCTGTTTTTGCTACAGATTCAACTACTAAGATTATAAAACAGGCAAACAAAAAGATAAAAAACTTATATAACTATTGATTTAATAATAACTTTTGCATAGAAAACCAAGTTGATGATATAAAAATAGAGCTGCATTTGGGAAAAATGCAGCCCTTGTTACTTAACCTAAAGAAAAACTAACAAGTAGTTTTTATTTGGTTAATTAGACTAAACAAATTCAGAAAAGTTTAATCTTATATCGAAAAAATTGTCATTGAGCATAAAATACAAAATATAATTAAGGAAATCAACCATAAAATAAATATTATCAGACCCGGTTTCCATTTTGGAGATTTAAAACCAAAAGTCAATTGTATTCCTGAATATAATATCCCGATAAATGGTAAAAAATAGATTAACGTTGCAGGTATTTTTATCCAAATAGAAGGAACCGAAGCATAAAATGAAGGAGCATAACAAGAAAGCCAATCTATACAGAATGTTGTTATATTTACATCCCACATATTAATCCCAAATAATACAAAAGCGCCCCCTAAAAGACCGGAGAACCCTATTATAAGCAAGATTATCCCAAAAAGTACACAAAAAATTCTTCCTATCACTCTCCATAGTTCAGAGTTATTTTTTCCAAATTCTTTTGCCCTCTCACCCAAATCGTTTGCTTCTTCTACAACCCTCTTCTGAATGTCATTCAGTCGTCCGCTTTCACCTCTCATTTCACATTTTTGCCTTACAGTTTTTGCTTCAGGAATAATTATCCACATTATTATATAAATAATAGGTATCATCCATCCCCCGGACCAAGGGAAAGCTGCTCCTATAGAAAAGAAGCCGATAAGCAATATTATGGCAATAACCCTCACCAGGGCAATATCTAAATTAAAATAAGCTGCCATACCACTGCAAACACCACCTAAAACTTTATGAACCGGATCTCTATAAAGTTTACGCTTGGGATTGTACTTATACTTTTTTGTATCAGTATCAGATTCTTCCCCTTCAATCACTTCCGGTCTTCCAAGAACAGCAATAATCTGATCAACCATAGAAATAGATGCGACACCTTCCAATCCACACTTCTCTAAAAGAAGTTCCGCCATTCTCTCCTCAATACCTTCCATTATTTCAGTGCCACCCTCTTTATCTCCATAATAATGCTCTAATTCCTGCAGATAATTCTTTACTATTATATATGCATCCTCTTCCAATATAAATGCATATCTACCTATACTTACTTTTTCAACTTTTTTCATATTATTACTTTTTAATTAATTCAACCGTGTCTACTACTTCTTTCCAGGCAATATCCATTTCGGTCAATTGCCCTCTTCCCTTCTCGGTTATAGCATAATATTTTCTTGGTGGACCTTGAGTTGATTCTTCCCAGCGATATGTCAACAGACCTTGATTTTTTTGTCTAATTAAAAGAGGATAAAGAGTCCCCTCAACTACAATCATATTTGCATCCTTCAATTCGGAAATTATTGAAGAAGCATATGCGTCTTTCTTGTTAAGAATGCTTAAAATACAATACTCCAGCACTCCTTTTCTCATTTGAGACCTTACATTATCTACACTACTGTTATTAAATTCCATAATCTCCTCCCTACTTATTATGTGAAAATTTACTCATATTTTCCGCAGTAACAGGCAATCCATGCATTTCACATTTCTGAGCAGCAGTTTCTGCTTTAGGTGCTACTATCCAGAAAATTATATATGCCCAGAACCCTACGCTTCCACAGAAAAAACATATTACAAAAAGTACACGTATCAATACTATATCTAGATTAAGATACGCAGCTAAACCACTACAAACACCACCTATGATGGTATTGTCAGAATCTCTATAAAACCTTTTTCTGACTCTTCCACTTTCTGAACTATAGGTTGTCCTGTTAGTATTTCCAAAAGAACCATCATCTGCACTTCCATCAGGCATTCCCAATTGAGCTATTACCTTATTTACAAGTGAAAGATTAACTACTTCCGATTTTGATCCGAGATCTTGCTGAAAAAGTTCAGCTATTCTCATTTCCAAATCATCCATTACTTCATTAGTATGATAACCCATATCTGTTTTAGCTCTGAATTTATTCAAATAAGCATCTAATTTCAGATATGCATCTTCATCAATAATAAAACTACGGCCACCAATCCCAACATTAACTACTGTTTTCATTTTTATGTTTTTTATCTGTTAATACCTGCTGTTACCAACAATTTGGTACTGCAAATATATAAATAAAATTTAATACCTTGTATAGCATAGTAGTAAAAATATTAAAAAAAGTGTCGTTTTTTTTAGACACTTCTTTTTATATTTTTATAAATACCTCTATATTACTCTGTTGGAGCAGTATTAGCAGGAAACTCAGGTTGTCCCTGAATTGGTATAGTTTGTTCAATTCTTTCTTTAACTTCAGATTTATTACTTTTTTTTGTTGGAATAACGAATGTTACAACAACACAAAGTACCAAAATTGTAGATGCTAACACCCACGTTGCTTTTTCAAGAAAGTCTGCAGTCTGACGTACACCAAAAGTTTGGTTGCCTGCTGCAAAATTTGCGGCCAATCCACCGCCTTTTGAATTTTGAACTAATACGACAAGAGTCAAAAGAATACTTGCAATTACAATAATAATAGATATTGTTATATACGCTGCTTGCATGACTTTAAATATTTTTTAATTTCGTTTTTTCTATAAGAGTTGCAAAGTAAGCACTTTTTTCGGGATATAACAAAATTAGTTTATTGTATATCTCTATCGCTTTAT
>JBAXYG010000103.1:0-5526 GCA_041670905.1 Bacteroidales bacterium | reverse complement strand
GATACAGCATTTTTTTTCAAAAAAATAGTTGCATATTTATACTAAAATACATACTTTTGCACTCCCTTTAAGAGGGGGTATTGATTCGCTAGCTCAGTTGGTAGAGCACAACACTTTTAATGTTGGGGTCTTGGGTTCGAACCCCAAGCGGATCACATAAAATGGCCTAAAAACCGGATAAATATAGATAAAACCTACAATATCAAGTAATTGTAGGTTTTTTTATTTTCAATTTGTCCGGTATATTAGTCAAAAAATGGTCAGTCCACATCCAACAATATAGCGGCTATAAACGTCAATAATGGCAGTAAGGTAGGAAACCGTGTTCTATCGGAATATATGTAATATCAATGTATCAAACTTGATTTGAATGAGTTATGTACAACCCTCTGAGGATACTATTTCTTTGAGGACTTCAGTATATCCAGCTTTTATGAGGTCTTCTTGCAAAATCCACTTCTATCTCTTTAGCCTCCATATCTTCCCATATAATGTTTGTTTCCTTCGTTCTGCCGCCTCATCTGGAGCCTTGCTCTAGAAGATCTCCTCCTGACTGCGCAAGAGAAACTTCCACTTTCAGGAAGTTGGTTTTAATAATGAGTAACACACAAGTACGGTTTAAAGTTAAAATTCATTTGTAGAATTGTCGATTTAAATTTATCCCAGCCTTTCGGGCTTGTGAATGTTGAAATTGTCGTTTGATAGTATATTTTTTCCCGTTCTTAATAAACTTGGCTCCTGTCTGTTTGAACCAAAACGAAATATTGCTTTTTACACATAGATCGTGAATTTCCATTACCCAATCGAAATGACACGGACGAGCTTCATATCCAGATTCACCACCCACGATTACCTGTTCTGCCCATAAACCAATATTATATTCACTCAAATCAATTCGTTCTAAAATTGGTTCGCAGATAAGAATTTTATGTTTTATTGGCGCAACTTTATAAATAGGCAGACGGTAATCTGCACGGTCTTGGTTTTCAATAGTGCAGCAGATAGTTACATTGTCATAACCATCACCCCAATCATCTGGCATGGTTTCCTGTAAACGGTCAATACGTTTGGTAATCATTAAAAAATTCAAATCACTGCGAAGACGCATCATCTGCCATGCTTCGTCGCGCCATTGATCGGCATCTTCAACAAAAAAGTCAGAAGTAAAACAGGTATAAACCATTGTTCCTGAAGGTATCTTATAGTCACCATTTCGTTTTTTGCGGACGGGCAAATCAAAATTCTTTGTTTTTGTTACTATTGAACTGTCAACATCGCGTTTGGCATCGCCACGATAAACATAGCATAATTTACAGCCTGCACTTAATTTGTGGCAACCGTGCCATAGGTTCCACATCACTGAATTGGTTTCAATGGCATTTATAATCATGTTATTGATTTTGTATACAAAGTTATAATTTAAAACTGATACTATCAGAAACATGAAGCCCGCTTTTACACTTAATTTTGGAATTTTTTCTGACTTATTATCACATACATACAACGATCTCTCAAAAAGGGTAATTCCTTATTGGGAAGAATGTATTATTCTTTCTTTGAAAGATTATGACACAATACTTGTTGTTGCCCATGGCAACAGTTTAAGAGAGATATTAAAACATCTGTATAATATTCCTGAAAATGAGATGTTTAAAATTAACCTTCTTACTGCAAATCCTGTTATTTTGGATTTTACTTAAAGATCTATATAGTGTATTTTAAAATCTGGACTCCACTAAATCCCAATTTATTATTTTCCAAATCTCGTCCAGATAAGCCGGGCGTTTGTTTTGGTAGTCGAGATAATAAGCATGTTCCCATACATCAATAGTAAAGATAGGGGTAAATCCTTTTGTTATAGGGTTTCCGGCATTTCCCTCTTTCATTATTGTGAGTTTTTCTGAAGCGTCTTTTACTAACCATACCCATCCTGAACCGAACTGAGTCTTTCCTGCTTCAATAAATTCGGCTTTAAATTTTTCAAAAGATCCCCATTTTTCATTTATGGCTTCAGCTAGCTTTCCTTTAGGTTGTTCTCCTCCTTTTGGGGCTAATGCTTCAAAATAAAAGGTATGGTTCCATACTTGAGCTGCGTTGTTAAAAACACCACCCACTGATTTTTTAATTATTTCTTCAAGCGACATTTTTTCAAATTCACTTCCCGTAATCAGTTTGTTAAGGTTGTCAACATAGGCCTGATGATGTTTTCCATAATGGAATTCAATCGTTTTTTCACTTATAGTCGGGGCCAAAGCGTTTTTACTATAAGGTAATTTAGGCAATTCAAAAATCATATCTATGTAATTAATAATGTTAATAATTTGGAACAGACTCTTGGTAAAAATTAAAGTTAAACAAATATAAGGTTTTTTATAATATTACTGGCGCGAGAAATAACCCTAAACCCACATATTCTCCACATATTGGATAGATTGCGACTATTTGATTTTTCCCCCCTCGGAATTTTATTTTGTCATAAATCCAATATGCAAAAGTGGTAGAAGCTATCCCAATACCTGCTCCTGCTATTACATCACTGAACCAGTGTTTATTATTGTACATTCTTAATACTCCTGTTCCTATTGCAACTGCATATCCTCCGATACCATACCATGGTGATATGTCTTGATATTCCCTCCTGAGAAATTCTGCAGATGCGAATGCTCTGGCAGTATGTCCTGAAGGAAAGGATGTTGTGGAACTATTATCGGGACGCATCTCATTAGTAATGTATTTTAACGGATAAATAATACATGTAGATATTCCTATGGATATAGTGTATATGAGTGCTTTATCTTTAATGCTGTTTTTGCCTTTTACTCCACAAGCTTGCAATCCAAATACAAGAGCTGAGGGTGCAAACTGACTGAAAAGCTCAACTTTATTTAATTGAAGTGTATGTTTATTAACTATTTTTTTTCTGAATACTGATATTGTAATTTTTCAGAAGTATTATTTAGTGCAAATATTCCGTATGAAAACATTAATGTAGGGGCAATGAATTGTTTGTAATTCAGATTTTTATTATCCCTTATAGTCGGTTTTGTCGTATAGGTATTAAGTGTATCCTGTAAATAACTATTCTGAGCGTTTATTACAGAAGTGATAATGAGAAATAATACTACTATATATATTTTCATTTGCTAACTATATATCTATAATTAATATTTAAAGTTACAGAATATTTTTAATTTAGTCTTATAAGTTTTTGTCTCTTTTTTTTCTGTAATAATTTATTATAAATATTATTAGTTATAATTTGCAAATGAACAAATGTTTATTACCTTTGTATTGAACAAATGCTTAAAATAGTATGCCAAGACCTAAAATAATAAGAAGAGTAGATACTCCACCACATTTTAAAGGGTTTAGACCTATTGGTCTGATAGAGGAGAAAACTCCAGTAATATTTAATTACGAAGAATATGAGGCAATACGTCTTAGTGATTATGAATTTTATGGTCATGTTGAAGCTTCTCGTATAATGGGCGTTTCAAGGCCTACTTATACAAGAGTGTATGAAAGTGCCAGGCGTAAAATAGCTGAGGCATTTGTTGTCGGGAGACCTATAGTATTTGAGGGAGGAAAAGTTTATTTCGATAGTGACTGGTATTATTGCTACAGTTGTGGATGTTTATTCAATCATCCTGAAAAAGATATTGACATAAAGAATTGTACTTTGTGCGGGTCATCGGATATTGAAAAATATAAAGATGAATTTCAAGAAAAAAATACTGATAATATTTGTCAGGAGTGTAATAGGGAAAATTTTGATAATGGATTTCGCTATCAACATAGAATTAGAAACAAAAAATAATTAAAATGAAAGTAGCAATAACATCGACAGGTAATACTCTCGATTCAAAGTTAGACAGCAGATTTGGTCGTTGTTCATATTTTATAATATATGATACTGAAACAAAGGCTATCGAATTTGTGCCAAATCCTAATAAGGAAAGCATTGAAGGAGCTGGTCCGGCATCAGTACAGACAGTTGCCTCACGTGATGTGAGTAAAGTTGTGTCAGGGGAATTTGGGGCTAAAGTGAAATCAATTTTTGATAGTTTGAAAATTCAGTTGGTAGTAATAAATGGTCAGGAAAAGACAATAAGAGAAATTATTGATTTACTGATTCATCAATAAAAAATAAAAAAGGAGATTATTATGCCAAGATTAAATGGTACTGGTCCTAATGGGGAAGGTCCAAGGACAGGTCGGGTTATGGGACGATGTAATTCTGATAACAAAGGATTAAGTAAAGAACAGATTTTACAAAAAGATGCATCTGTTTCGCAAAAAAAAGGTTTAGGCTTTATGAGAGGTCTTAGACTGTGTAGAAGAAAAGGTTTCCGTTCCGGAGGGAATGGTTTGTAGATAAATAATTAAAATTAATACAATATTATGAAAAGTATCATAGCAATTCCATTGGAGAACGGAATTTTGTGTTCTCATTTCGGTCATTGTCAACAATTTGCAATAATTGAAGTTACGGATAACTCAATTGTTGGTGAAAAGCTTTTGACTCCTCCCCCTCATGAACCTGGTTTGCTCCCGGGTTGGTTGGCAGAAAGAGGAATTACCGATGTAATAGCAGGAGGTATGGGACAAAGGGCACTTGATCTTTTTGCTGCTCAGAATATCAATGTTAATGTGGGGGCACAGCCCAAAAATCCGAAGGAATTGGTATCAGATTGGATAAAAAATTCATTGGCAACAGGTAAAAATGCTTGTGACCATTAAATAATTAAGTGATGGAAAAGCTGAAAATTGGTATTATAATTTGTGACAGGTTTAAAACATGTGCCGGAGGTAAATGTTTTCGCGCTGCACATAATCGCGAAGGTGCTTTTTCTGCTTATAAAGATAAAGAGATAGAAATAGTTGCTTATACTACATGTGGTGGATGTCCAGGTGGAAATATAGAATATACACCAGAAGAAATGAAAAAGAACGGTGTTCAAATAATTCATTTTGCCACTGGTTTTTTGGTGGGATATCCTCCATGTCCTTACATGGAGCATTTTAAAGAATTTATTCCTGCAAAATATGGAATTGATGTTGTTTTTGGGACTCATCCTATCCCTCAGAAATATTTTCTCACCCATAGTAAGATTTCAACTTGGAATACGGATTTTCTGAAGGAGGCAATCAAACCATCACTAACAGACGAAAAAACCCGTTTATCATATGACTGATTTATGTCGAATTAAAATTGCTATTGCGAGTGGAAAAGGTGGAACCGGAAAAACTTTTATTTCAACCAATCTGTTTCATACGCTTGTTAAACTCGGTTATAAAGTTACTTTAGTTGATTGCGATGCGGAAGAACCGAATGATATGTTATTTTTTAAGACTGATTGTGTGACTGAATGTGATGTAAAGCAAAAAGTACCTGTCATAGATTTTAAAAAATGTATTTATTGTGGAAAATGTAAAGAATATTGTAATTATAACGCAATCTTTTTTTTAAGGGAGAAGAAGGTAATAAGAGTTCTGGATGATTTGTGTCATGGTTGTGGGGCTTGT
>JBAXYG010000102.1:0-5541 GCA_041670905.1 Bacteroidales bacterium | reverse complement strand
TTTTTTGAATCAAAACATCGCCCAGATAAATATCAGTATAATCGTTTTCATAATCATATGATGATTGTTTTTCATCTCTTAAACCAGCTGTAATTATATATCCAAAAGTATTATTCTTATTTGCAAACAAGTCAGTACCCAATCTTAGAGTATGAGAAGAATTTGTTAGTAGAGCCTTGGTTTCAGAAATTTGTTTTACAGAACTATTATCCCCCATATCAAGTTTTGAATATAAACCAATATCAAACTCTTCATTACGCGCACTATAAGTAAAGAAAGAATTTGTTTTTTTATTCCTGTAATTTAAATTCAACGAACCGTTATATCCCTGAAGATATTTATCAAATTGCATCCCACTATATCCTGCTGTTATTGTACCATTGAAGCCATTTATGAAGTTCTTTTTGGTTTTGATATTGATTATACCGCCACTACCTTCAGCGTCATATTTTGCGGATGGGTTGGCAATTATCTCAATTTTATCAATTGATGATCCTTCAGTGGCTTTCAAAAGAGCTTCAAGAGAAGATCCGGATAAATGTGAAGGGCGTCCATCAATCCAAATTGCAACTGTGTTACCATTCAGCTTAATATTGCCATCCATATCTACACTTACCCCCGGTGCTTTTCTTATCACATCAAGCGCATTACTTCCTTGAGTAGAGACCCTCTCACTTACATTCATGACCAATTTGTCAAGTTTCTGTTCAATCAAAGGAACTTTTTCAGTAATTACTGATTGTGAAAGTTGTTCATTATCCGCAGACATCACAATTTTACCAAGTTCAGTAATCTGTTGTGTTATATTAATTTTTTGTTCATTTGTTTTAAACCCAATAAATGAAACTTTAACAGTATATTCTCCAAAAACAACATTTTGAATATTGAAATTACCATCTATATCAGCAGTAGTACCTGTTATGACACTATCCTGTAAGTTATGTATGGAAATTGTAGCAAAAGACAAAGGTTCGTTTGTTGCCTCTTCAATAATTTGACCCCTAATTTGAGATTGATTTTTAGCAGCAAAAACTGACAAACTTAAAATAAGCAGAATGGTTATTGTAAAAATTTTCTTTAGCATTTTTTTGGTTATTTGTGTGCATCCGTTAGTGCACATTGATTATTATTTTATTGTATGTTTAATAGACGGAAACTATTCCGAAATGTTGCAAAAATGTTTATGAAATTCCTCTTCAGTTATAGATAATAATTTCATTTTCTTAAAGATGATTGGAAGATCCTCATTAAAAAAACATTCTCTTTGTATTTTAAATATCACATTTTTTGCATTTTGTGAGACAAAATACCCTATACCTCTCTTGTTATATATTATCTCAAGAGTTTGAAGATAATCATAGGTTCTCATTATAGTATTAGGATTAACGCCCATCTCCACGCCCATTTCCCGCACTGATGGTATTCTGTCTTCAGAAACCCATTCTTCGTTCAGGATTTTTTCTGAAAGCCTATCCGCTATTTGCAGATAAATAGCTTTGTGTTCATTAAATTCCATGACTAATATTTTTGAGTCTTAATTTTCAAGAATGTTCCTATGTACATTAGTACAGGAACAGTATATAATACTACATAAAATATATTTTTTGTCACTTGAATAAATCGCTCATAACTAGGCCCTAACATATTTATTGATGAAGAATTGACCTTTATTGCTTTATATGAATCTAAATATAATTCCAGCTCACCCGGAGACAAATAGTGTTTAACTACAATCTTGCCATATATAGTAATAAACAGGAATGCAAAAAACATGACGGATAAAATTGTTTTTGATGCTTTTCGTTTCTGGAACAATACATTGCCGAAAGTAAAAATTGAAGAGAAAAAAACCATCCCTAACAAATATTTTTCAGTATGATTAAATTCAAATTGAAGACTGCCGGAAAATTCGCCAAAAGGCAATAGAGATAAAACCAAATCCGTTATATACGTAAGTCCATATATTAATATTGGCGTCACAACTATACAGTTGATCATCATACTGACAAGCTTTTCAAGAGATGATGCGGGTAGAATCGCAAAAGAGACACCCTCCTTCTGCTTGTTTACATCACCGTATAATTTAAAAGGAGCAATTATAATACATATGATTGCAATGAAATGCATAAAATTGGCGCGTTCGTTCATTGTCACACCTTCATCAATAATAGTGCATATCAGCCACCATCCAAAATAGCAACCGACAAAAACAAATATAGACAACCCGTATTTCGAGTAATACTCTTTCAAATCTTTAACCAAGACCTTTGAAAACCTGCGTAAATTAAATATTTTGTTCATCATAATTATTTTCTAAAAAGTTCTTTAATATGTTCTTTGTTCTGATGGACAGTATTGAACAATGCTTCAATGTTGACTTTACTCTCAACACCATTCACATTTTCTGATACTTTCAAATATCCCCCAAGGGTTTGCTCCATATACAAACAACTATCATCTTTTTCGCCATCATAATTGAAGTAGAGTTTGTTGCTTATCTCTTCAATTGAAGCATTAAGTAAAACCTCATCTTTATCAAGAATTATTATAGGATCAATTAGATTTTCCAAATCTTTTACTTGATGTGTAGAGATAATTATTATACTTTCATCCGTACAATTTTGCGCTATAGCTTTTCTTAATTGAGCTTTTGAAGGAATATCCAAACCATTACTCGGTTCATCCATAAATAGATACTTAGTATTCAAAGACAGGGCTATCGACAATATGCCTTTCTTCTTTTGTCCTAAAGATAGTTTTGAGAATTTTGATTTTGGAGATACCTCAAAATCTTTAAGGAGTTGATATAATTTACCAAAATCAAAATTAGGATAGAATAGACCCAGATTTTTGGCATATTCTTCAATCTTAAGATCAGGAGTTGGAGGCTCTTCTTGAAGAAAATATAAATTATTTAAAAAATTTGGATCTCTGCTATATGGTCTTATTCCATCAATTATACATTCACCTTTGTCTACTTTTTGTAAACCGGTGAGGATTTTCAATAATGTCGTTTTCCCTACACCATTTTGTCCCAAAAGTCCATAAATCTGTCCTTCTTTAAAAGTTAATGAAATATTATTAAACACTTCATGTCTTCCGTAGGAGAAATTTAGTTTGTTAATTTTTATCATATTTTTAACGTTTATTAGTGTGTTAGTTTATTAGTACACTGCAAAGGTAAGTTTATTTATTTATTATCAAAATTTTTTATATATAAAAAAGATAATTATCTTTAAAAAGAAATCTTTAAGGGAAAGATAACTTGTTATTTACCTAAATAAAATTATATGAAAAAAATTGGGGGTGTTTTTGCTATAATGGCTTTGATTTTTTGTTCAAGTTGTTCAAAAACATGTAATTGTACTGCAAAATTGAATGGTGAGGTTCTATCAGAATCTACTATTGAATTGACCGAAGAAGGGGAAAGATGTAGTGATTACAACACCACTGTTTACGTTTTAGGTCAAAGTGCAGAATTAAAATGCTCTGCACAACTTTTCTGAAATTAAATTTAAACAAAAGTCTCATTTTTGCCTTTACAGGTAAAAATGAGACTTTTGTTTAGAAAAAAGACATAAAATCAGAAACATATAAATGAAAAAAAGAATACCATATCTCCTGAGAATAATAATTGGAATAATCTTCATTATTTCTGCTTTTTCAAAACTATTTTCAATTGATACATTTGAGATATACATTTTTAGTTTTGAACTATTTGGTTTAGGTTTATCTTACCTAATTGCCAGATTATTGATTACATTAGAATTAGCTATAGGTTTATGGCTGATTATCAACATTGACTCCAAATGGGCATATTATCTTACCCATTTTATCCTTTGGGGATTTACAATTTTCTTGTCTGTTCTTATTATCAAAGGAAATAAAGGAAACTGCAATTGTTTTGGTGAATTTATAAATATGAATCCCGGCCAATCTATTATAAAAAATTTAATACTTATTATACTGTTAATTCTTTCGCGCAAATGTTCTTCATTCAATATTAAATTTAAACCTCTTTATAGAATAATACTACCTGTATTATCATTATCCATCGTCCTTATATCCTCACCACCTGATAACTGGAGATATAAATACTACAGCAAAGATACGTCCATTAATGCAAAAGCATTTGAAGATGCCTTTAAAAATGATATTTTAAAACAAGAAATAAAAGAAGGAGAAAAAATTGTCTGTTTTTATAGTTTAAAATGTAATTTTTGTAAAATGTCAGCACAAAAAATAGGTACAATGCGAAGAATGAAAACCTTCAGCAATGCGGAAATAATTGTTGTATTCGGAGGTAATCCTAGCGATCCTTCAACATTTTTCAAAAATAATAAACTTGACTGCAAAAACTATTTCTTCATTTCACCTGAAGACTTTCTCCGTATTACAAACGGAAAGATGCCCCTTATACTTGTAATGAAAGAGGGAAAAATCATTCAAAAATTCAGTTACAGAGACATCAGATAAAAAGTTATTGATCATTTATTTTTGCCGGAACACTTGTCAATCATTTCAGGATGCTCATTAATGTAACTTGACATTGCACTATACCCATAATTATATATCTCTTCATATTTTTCGAAATCAAAAATAGTATAGTATTTTACGGCAAAAGACTCAACCAAAAAATCACACATCTTTCTGCCTGCCACAGAATTGGCACAAGTAATAATATTCAATAGACGTAAAGAGACATCCTTTATATTATTTATGTCATTCTCTTCATAGGGAGGAACTGCATCAATACCAATAACTACATCACACTTTTCACGTATGGCTTCGGTCGGCATATTATTCAAAGAGCCTCCATCAACATAAATATCTCCATTAATTTCTATAGCCTCAAAAACGGCTGCAATAGAAGATGAGGCCAAAACATACTCTTTCAATTTATTCCCCTTCCCTACTATTTCACATTTCTGGGTATTCAAATTAACAGCTGAAACATAAAGATGTTTTGGCAAAAGATCAAAAGAGTTGTGTGGAATATATTTATCCATAAGTTTATTTACATTCTTATGAGATGATATCCCTATTTTTTCTGTACTGACAGATAAAGAGAAAATTTTGGATATTGAATATATCTTCTCTGCGCGTACCATATCAAATATTTCTTTAGGTGTCATGCCTGATGCATAAAAAGCACCCACAAGAGCTCCCATGCTAGAACCAGCCACATATGTGGGATGAATTCCAGCTTCTTCCAAGGCTTGAAGAGCCCCTATATGAGCAAAGCCCAAAGCACCACCACCACTCAATACTATACCTACCTTAGGCTGAGCATATCCATTAAAAACCAAAAGTGTAAATAATGAGCTCAATAAAAATCTTTTAAACATAATATATAAATATTTACAGGTTAATAAAAAAACTCAATGTTCACACTTAAAGTACGCTACAGTCGAATGACTACCAGCCTAAAATATAGCCGAACATCAATGGAGCAACTATTGTGGCATCTGACTCTACAATGAACCTTGGTGTATGTATATCGAGTTTACCCCAAGTTATCTTTTCATTAGGAACGGCTCC
>JBAXYG010000101.1:0-5554 GCA_041670905.1 Bacteroidales bacterium | reverse complement strand
TTCAACCACCATCCTTTCTACGAAAAAGTTCCTTTGGAAATTCCTGATAATTGGGATAATGAGCGTCTATACAATGTACCTCTAGAAGATATGATGAATATTATTGATAATGCACTTCTTAATGGTTATACTATTGCTTGGGATGGTGATCTGACAAAAGGAAGCTTTAATCACACCAGAGGTATCGCCATCAATCCCCTACCAGAAGACTTTGAAGAAGCCGTCAAATTAGAAAAAGTATTCCCTGAATTGGTTGTCACACAAGAACTACGTCAAAAAGATTTTGAAACTTTCAAGACAGTTGACGACCATCTTATGCATCTTACTGGTATTGTTAAAGATCAGGACGGAACATATTTTTACAAAACAAAGAATTCCTGGGGAACCGGACGCAATGAAGAAATGGCAGGATATCTTTATATGTCAAAAAGTTATATTGAAATGAGAACCATCAGCATACTCGTTCACAAAGATGCTATCCCAAAAGAGATAAAAAATAAGTTAGGCATTAAATAAAGCACAATAGAGACAATATATTAAATCCAAAAGATGAAAAAACATATCCCTAATATAATTACCAGTATGAACCTCCTTTGTGGTTCATGTGCTGTCATCCTCTCTTTATGGGGGTATTTATACCCGGCATTTTATTTTATTTTGGCTGCCGCTGTTTTTGATTTTTTAGATGGATTTTTTGCTCGTATTCTGAATGCATATTCGAATATAGGGAAGGAGCTTGACTCACTTGCAGATATTATAAGTTTCGGTCTTGCTCCTTCCGTTATGTTTTTTGTATGGTATTACAGAATAGAAAATTCTTTAAGCATTTTAGCGTTTGTACCCCTTATTATCGTCGTTTTTTCTGCATTAAGACTGGCAATATTTAACACGGACACTAGACAAACCGAAAATTTTTTAGGTTTGCCCACTCCGGCAAATGCTATGATTATAGGATCATTAACCTGTTATGGACAAATATGCCAGATAAGCAAATGCGATTCAGTTGTTGTCAATCTATTGAACAGCTGTTGGTTCATTCCTGTTGTCTCAATTATTCTTGCACTTCTGCTCGTAAGTAACATCCCAATGTTTTCAATTAAAAAGAAGAAACTTAATTTCAAAGAAAATTGGATTATCAGTGTATTTCTGATAGGTTCTGCTCTTATTATTATTTTAGGAGAACTTTTCTTCCCTCACAAACCTATTTTTGAAGGTAATTATTCACTTTGGATACTTCTTATTTTCATATATTACATTTTACTCAACCTTATTCGATTTATAATTACTTCCTGCAGGAAGGTCTCCTATCCTGACAGGCAAAACGCCTAAAGCCGGTATCTCTCCTTCCAATATTTTCGCAACTGCGTTACAATTTGGTAAAGTATTAGTATAACCTATTATTATTGAGTCAAAAGCCTTGTGATTAATTAGCTCAAAAGCATACGGAGAACCCATATAAACAAAAATAATTTTTTGTTCCTTTGACCACGTTGATATATAATCAATTGTTTTCTGATCAAGGCCAAAGTGTCTTAACGGTCTTTGATCGGTATTATGAATAGAAACTATCACATAATCTTTATCTGAAACAGTATTACGAATAAAGTCCAAATCATCCATAGTATAGCCATTTCTAAGAAAAGCCGTATCAATCGATTGATATTTATTCAATTTTTCCGCTAATTCCTTGGAACATACATCACCTATTCCAACAAAGGCACAGCTTTTTGAACTATTTCTAATCATTGGTAATATGGCTGAAGAATTTGTGCCTTCAGGAGCTTTTATCATAGTAATACTTTGTTCAGCAATTTTATTCATCAGTTCGAGAATCTCCGGTGACTCAAGATCATTAATGATGTTTGTGGTATCAATAACCTGTTTTTGAGAAAACAAGCCTGCTTTAAGCTTAAGTTCCAACATCTTTCTAACTCTCATATCCAAACTTTTACGGGAAATTTCCCCTCTTCTTATTGCTTTAACTATTCTTTTAATAGACTCTTTCTCATGATCAGGCATTAAAATAAAATCACAACCTGCTTTATACGCAGCAAGTGAGATTTCTTCAGAGTTAAGATGCGTTGCTACTCCCTGCATTCCCAAAGCATCAGTAATTATTATCCCATCATATCCAAGTTTATTTCTTAACAATTCTGTTATTATAGGATAAGAGAGTGAACTAGGAGTGCCTGTACTATCATATGCAGGTACATCTAAATGCCCTATCATTATCATATCAACCCCTTCTTTTATCATTTTACGAAAAGGATATAGCTCTAGTGAATCCAGTCTCTCTTTTGAAAATCTTAAAACAGGTAACGATGTGTGAGAATCAGCGTCTGTATCTCCGTGTCCTGGAAAATGTTTTGCAGAAGTAAAAACTCCTCCATCCTGTAGCCCATGCATAAGAGCAGAAGCATATCTAGCAACTTTTTCTTTATTTTCACCAAAAGAACGAGTATTAATTACCGGATTATTCGGGTTGTTGTTAATATCAACATCAGGTGCAAAATTAACCTGAAAACCGGTTCTAATACATTGTTCAGCCATAGCTTTTCCCATCTTATAAATTAAATCATCAGAAGAAAGTGCCCCCAATTGCATCTGACGTGGAAATGAGGTCAGTTCTTTATCAAAACGCATTGCCACTCCCCACTCTGCATCAATTGTCATAATTAAAGGCAACTTTGAAACAGACTGAAAATGATTTGCAAGTTCGGTAGAAGGATAAATATCATCAAACATAACTATCAATCCACCTATTTTTTCTTTTTTTATCAATTCTTCAATTTCAATTATCTTTTCTTGATTATAGCGTGAACTGTATCCTACTATGAATATTTGCGCTACTTTTTCGCGTAATGACATTTTTCTCATAATAGAATCCACTCTATCCTTAGCATAAAAAACATTTACTGATAGTAGCATCATCAGTATAAAAATAAGTACCTTTTTCATTATTATTAATGTTTAGTAATTGAATTGAATTAACAACTTTTTAATTTTTTCATCTGCCCCTTCTCCTTTTGCTCCAAAATAAAACTTTATTTTAGGTTCAGTTCCTGAAGGTCTTACAGTTACAACAGTTTCATCTTGAGAGAAAAACTGCAATACATTTGATTTAGGATATTTAATATTATCAGAATTATTATAATCAATGATTTTGACCACTTTTGAACCTACAAGATCTTCAGGCGGGTTTTCTCGCAGTTGTTTCATCATATTCTGTATCTGTTCCCCTCCGTCTTTCCCTTTTTTAGTAATTGATAGCAGCTTTTCGTTATAATATCCAAATTCATCATATATCTGTTGAAGAAAAGAGTAAATAGATTTACCACTATCAGCCAACCAAGCAGCACACTCTGAAAACAACGCGCAAGTAACAATTGAATCTTTATCTCTTACGAATTCTCCGGCATTAAATCCATTACTCTCTTCTCCTCCCGCAATGAATATTTTTTTGCCTTCATTAAGTCGTACAACCTCAGCAATATATTTAAAACCAGTAAGGACATTATATAATTCAACTGAAAATTTGTCAGTTATGGCACGAATCAACTCGGTAGTCACAATTGTTTTAACCATATAAACATTATTCGTTAATTTTCCTAATTGTTGCCAACGGGTCAACATATAATAAATAAGAATTGAAGCTGATTGGTTGCCTGTTAAAAGCATCAGTTTTCCAGTATTGTCTCTTATTGCAACTCCTACTCGATCAGCATCAGGGTCGGTAGCAAAGACCAAATCGGCACCAACTTCGTCCGCCCTATCCATTGCCATCTTTAGTGCAGCCGGGTCTTCAGGATTAGGCGAAAGTACTGTCGGAAAATCGCCGTCACTAACATCTTGTTCTCTAACATTATAAATATTATTAAACCCTATTTGCCTCAATGCTTGCGGAACTAAATAAACGCCGGTACCATGCAAAGGAGTATATACAATTTTGATATCGTTATGTCTTTTAATTGATTCTGGAGATAAAAGTAAAGACAGCACAGAATTTAAAAAAAGATTATCAACCTGAGGGCCTATCATCTCTGGATGAAAATTACTATCACTTAATTTTATCTCAGAAGGGGAAGTAATCTTCGAAACTTCTTTAATAATATTAATATCATGAGGAGAAGTTATCTGTGCCCCATCTTCCCAAAATACCTTATACCCATTATATTCTTTTGGGTTATGAGATGCGGTAATCATTATTCCAGCCTGACATCTAAGGTGCCTGATAGCAAAGCTCAATTCAGGTGTAGGCCTTATATTATCAAAAAGATATACTTTAAACCCGTTTGCAAGAAGTACATCAGAAGTAATTTTAGCAAACTCTCTACTATTGTTCCTGTTATCGTAAGAGATTACAGTTGATATTTGCGGCAAAGAAGAGTATTCCTTAATCATGTAATTTGCAAGTCCCTGAGTTGCCATTCCTACAGTGTATCTATTCATTCTGTTTGTACCGACACCCATGACTCCACGTAAGCCTCCGGTGCCAAATTCCAACATTCTATAAAACCTGTCTTCCAATTCCTTCTGATCACCATTCATTAGAGCCCTCACTTCAGATTGAGTTTTGACATCAAAACTATCACTTAACCAGGATTTTGCGACTTCAAAATAATTTGTATTCATACTAAAATATCTTTTTATAATCACTCAAATTTAATATTTATATTTAAATAAAGTAAGCTATCTTTGCCACTTATGAGTTTAAAAGAATACTTTCCTTTTTATAAAAGGAATCTTCAAGTCGCTTTTCCGGTAATGATAACACAAGTCGGACAAGTACTCGTCCAACTTGCAGATAATATAATGGTAGGTCACTTGGGTGCCGGACAACTTGCTGGTGTTTCTTTTGCCAATGCAATATTCATGTTAGGAATGGTATTTGCCATCGGATTTGCTCAGGGAATTACACCAATTGTAGGACAAAGTTACGGAAAAGGGGATCATGAATTTGCGGCGAAGATGTTCCAGAATTCTTCTGTCCTAAATATTGTTCTCGGTATTGTATTAACAATCACAATGTTTGCTATTGGTCTGTTTTTAGAAAAAATGGGACAAAACGTAGAGGTATTACATTATGCACAAAAATATTACTTCATTAATGTATTTACCCTTATTCCTTTGCTTATTTTCTTCAATATAAGATTTTTCTCTGAAGGAATAGGAAATACAAAATTCGCAATGTGGATTACTCTTTTGGTAAATACGGTAAACATAATCCTTAACTGGATTTTTATATTCGGACATTTTGGATTTCCAATGATGGGAGTAGCAGGTGCAGCATATGCAACTTTAATCAGCAGAATACTTGCCGTGATAGTATTTTTAGTTATTGTTATTACCAAAAACCCTTATAAAGATTATGTGGCAATGTTCAGCAAGCCTCTCTGTAACATAAAATCCATTAAGATGATACTTAAAACATCTCTTCCTATTTCTTTACAAAGTCTGCTTGAGGTGACAGCATTCAGTATGGCGGCCATAATGGTGGGTTGGATTGGAAAATATGAACTTGCCGCGCATCAAGTAGCACAAAGTCTTAGCCACT
>JBAXYG010000100.1:0-5656 GCA_041670905.1 Bacteroidales bacterium | reverse complement strand
GCATCTAAAGCATATTTAGTTATATCTATATCAATTTTTCCGGTCCCTTTTACTTGAGCAAAATCTCTTACTCTTCTTAATAAAGAATTAGCTACTCGTGGTGTTCCCCTACTTCTACATGCTATTTCATGAGCTGCTTGAGTTTCTATTTCTATTCCCAATATTGAAGCACTTCTTATTACTATTTTTAAAATTACATCCGAATCATAATATTCTAAATGTGATTGAATTCCAAATCTAGCTCTTAAAGGTGCTGTTAATAATCCACTTCTTGTTGTAGCTCCAATTAAAGTAAATGGATTTAAATTTATTTGAACTGATCTTGCTCCAGGACCTTTATCTATCATTATATCTATAGTATAATCCTCCATTGCTGAATAAAGATATTCTTCAACGATAGGAGAAAGTCTATGTATTTCATCAATAAATAAAACATCACCTTCTTCAAGAGATGTTAAAAGACCGGCTAAATCACCGGGTTTATCAAGAATTGGTCCTGATGTAATTTTCATATTTACACCAAGTTCATTTGCCAATATATAAGCAAGAGTAGTTTTCCCTAATCCAGGAGGCCCATGTAGAAGTATATGATCTAATGCTTCACCACGAAGCAAAGCAGCTTTTACGAAAATTTTAAGATTTTCAATTATATTTTTCTGACCACAAAATTCAGAGAATTCTTTAGGACGAATTTGTCCATCAAAATCTTTTTCCTTAATATCATTTAATTTTCTCGGATCAAAATTATTTTCATTCTCCTTATTCATAGTTTAAGAATTAACATTACAAATATATATATAAATAAAATATAAGATTTAATAGTTATTATAGCTTGTTAATAGTGTTGAAAATATTATTTTTAAAAATAAATCTTATTAATAAACAATAAACAAACAATTTTTTATTTTTAAATAACATTAAATCAATATAATATTTGAGCTTTTTAAAAAGTGTTTATATAAATATGATGAATAATTAACATTTTAAGATTATTGAAAAAGTGTTAAAAAGTAATGATAAAAAATAATTGAATTTTAATTAAAAAATATTATATAAGTGAGAAGAAATTTTAAAATATATAAAAATAAAAACAAATTATTAACACTTTTCCAACAGTAATGTATTAACAAAAAAGGTGATTATTTAACCACCTTTTTTGTTAATTAATCTTTTAATTTAGCCGAGAGAAACTCTCTATTTAATCTTGCTATATGTGATACAGTTATGTGTTTAGGACACTCCATTTCACAGGCCCTCGTATTCGTACATGATCCAAATCCTAGTTCATCCATCTTTGATACCATTGCTTTAGCTCTGCGGGCACCTTCAATTTTACCTTGAGGTAATAATGCAAGAGAACTTACGCGAGAAGCAACAAAAAGCATAGCCGATCCATTTTTACAAGTAGCAACACAAGCTCCACATCCAACACAAGCAGCTGCATCCATACTTTCTTCAGCTTTTTCTTTTTTTATAGGAATAGAATTAGCATCAGGAGTACCACCGGTATTTACTGAAATAAAACCACCGGCTTGCAAAATCTGATCAAAAGCTCCTCTATTTACAACAAGGTCTTTTATAACAGGGAATCCGTTACTTCTCCATGGTTCTATAGTAATTGTGTCCCCATCTTTAAATTTACGCATATGCAACTGGCATGTTGTAATTTCATTATCAGGCCCATGTGCACGTCCATTTATATATAATGAGCACATACCGCAAATTCCTTCACGACAATCGTGGTCAAATGCAATAGGACCATCTTTTTTACATCCTTTATTAAAGGAAACGGGATCATTACATTCATTAATGAGTTGTTCATTAAGAATGTCCATCATTTCAAGAAATGAAGAGTCAGGAGATATATTATTAACCTTATAATTTTCAAAATGTCCCTTACTTTTCGCATCTTTCTGACGCCAAACCTTTAGTGTTAAATCCATAATTTTTCTCTTTAATCTTTATAATTACGAGTAGAAGGTTTTACAAATTCGAATTTTAAATCTTCTTTATGAAGAGAGGGTTCTATCTCTTCTCCTTTATATTCCCATGCACTTACATACATAAAATTATCGTCGTCACGTTTTGTCTCCCCCTCTTCTGTTTGCATTTCTTCACGAAAATGTCCTCCACATGATTCTTTACGATTAAGAGCATCACGTGCCATAAGTTCTCCAATTTCCATAAAATCGGCAACGCGAAGAGCTTTTTCCAATTCTTGATTAAATTCTGAATTTTCTCCCGGTACAAAAACATCTTTCCAATATTTTTTACGAAGTTCCTGAATCTCTTTGATAGCCTTTTTTAAACCATCTTCATTACGAGCCATTCCTACATATTCCCACATTATGTGACCCAGTTGCTTATGGAATGTATCAACACTCTTAGTCCCTTTTATGGAGAATAATTTTGTTATTCTTTCTTTTATATTTTTTTCTGCTTCATCAAAAGCCGGATGGGTAATATCAGTTTTAGGATATTGTATTTTTCCTGCGAGATAATCACCAATTGTATAAGGAAGAATAAAATAACCATCAGCTAAACCCTGCATTAAGGCAGATGCCCCTAAGCGGTTTCCTCCATGGTCTGAAAAGTTTGCTTCTCCGATTGCATATAAACCGGGAATGGTTGTTTGTAAATTATAATCAACCCAAATACCTCCCATTGTATAGTGAATTGCAGGGAAGATCATCATAGGTTCTTTATATGGATTTACGTCGGTTATTTTTTCATACATTTGGAAAAGGTTTCCATATCTGGATGAAATGACATCTTTACCTAATCTCTCAATTGATGTTGAAAAATCTAAAAAAACAGCAAGTCCTTTCTCATTGACACCGTATCCGGCATCACAACGTTCTTTTGCGGCGCGAGATGCAACATCGCGGGGAACAAGGTTTCCAAAAGCCGGATAACGACGTTCCAAATAATAATCTCGATCTTCATCGGGTATTTGGGATGCTTTTATAGTTCCTTTGCGAATCTTTGCTACATCTTCAAGTTTTTTTGGAACCCATATCCTTCCATCATTACGAAGAGATTCTGACATCAAAGTAAGCTTTGATTGTTGCTCTCCATGTACAGGAATACAAGTAGGATGAATTTGGGCAAAGCAAGGATTTGCAAAAAAAGCGCCCTTTTTATAACATTGCCATAAAACGGATCCGTTACTGTTCATTGCATTTGTAGATAGAAAATATGTGTTACCATATCCTCCAGAAGCAATTACTACCGCATGAGCACCAAAACGTTCCATCTCTCCTGTTTCAAGATTGCGGGCAATAATACCTTTTGCTTCACCGTCAATAACGACTAAATCAAGCATTTCATGTCTGGGATAAGATTTAACATTTCCTTTGGAAATTTGACGGTTAAGAGAGGCATATGCACCTAAAAGTAATTGCTGGCCAGTTTGTCCACGTGCATAGAATGTACGTGATACTTGTGCTCCACCAAATGAACGATTATCTAACAATCCACCATAATCACGCGCAAAAGGAACACCTTGGGCAACGCATTGATCTATAATATTATTGCTTACTTCTGCTAAACGATATACATTTGCTTCACGGCTACGGTAGTCTCCACCTTTGATAGTATCGTAAAATAAACGATAAACAGAGTCATTGTCGTTTTGATAGTTTTTTGCAGCGTTAATGCCTCCTTGTGCTGCTATAGAGTGAGCACGACGAGGAGAATCACTTATACAGAAAATTTTTACATTATATCCTAATTCCCCTAATGAAGCGGCAGCGGATGCTCCTCCTAAACCGGTTCCAATGACAATGATTTCCAGTTTTCTTTTGTTTCCTGGGCTTACAACTCTGATATGAGATTTGTGCTCTGTCCACTTTTGGGAAAGAGGCCCCTCAGGGACAAGTGAAATAAGTTTTGTCATATATTTATACAATTAATTTCATATATACTTATATATATTGGACTGCAAATATCTTACATTTTTCTTAATTTTCAGAATAAATACAATTATTTATACCTTTACCAAACAAATATAAAAATTGATTTAACTATGAAAAATTTAAAGTTTTTATTGACTGGGATAATTATTATGGTTATTTTATCCTCATGTGGAGCTGCTTCAGCTGAACGTAAGGCAATTAAAAAAGCACAGGAACAGCAAGTTGCCCTAAATGTTGAAAAATCGGTTAAAGAGAAAGAAATAGATATTTTAATAAACAAAATACTTCCCTTAAATTATCCTAGCAGGACAACTCAACAAGGCTATTTTTTAAAGATTAAAGGAGATATTCTGGATTGTCATCTACCTTATTTTGGAGTTGCACGTACGGCAACATTAGGAACAGAGGAACAATCTATTAAAATAGAAAAAAAGAAAATAGTTATAGCTGAAGATTTTAGCAAAAAAGGGGAGTATCTTTTATTTTTTAAAACATATTCAGGAAAAGATCTTTGGGAAATAACGGTTCAGATTTATGATAACGGGAAGGTAAATATAGGATGTAGCAGTAATTCTAAAGATTACATAAGTTATATAGGTGATTTACAAAATATTTGGTAGAATTTGAATTTAAGAAAACGATAATCTGATAGATATATGAAAAAAACGACAATTATTCTGGTATTGATTTTTGCCTCTCAACTAATAAGGGCACAAATAGATTTTATTCCTAAACCGCAAGAGGTAATTTATTCTGAAGGAACATTTAATATTACAAAAGAATTTTCCATATCTACTGTTGGTGGGGAAGAATTTAATATTAAATATCTTAAAGAACATCTTGATAAAATATTTGATTTTAAAATAAATACGTTAGATATAATACCCAAGAATAACTTTCTGATATTTGACACCTCAGATCAGTCAATGGGTGAAGAAGAATATACTTTGAATATTAATGAAAAAGGAATAATTGTAAAAGCTAAAACAAAGGCAGGCCAATTTTATGCAATACAAACATTATTTCAAATGTTTCCGGCAGAAATATATGCAGATATTTCCGGTCCATCCAGAATGTTGTTGAAAGAGTGGAATTTGCCACAAATAACAATTAATGACTATCCTAGATTTGAATATAGGGGTAATATGCTTGATGTTTCTCGTACTTTTTTTGGAAAAGAATATATTTTAAGACAGTTGGAATGGCTTGCATATCATAAAATAAATAAATTTCACATGCATCTTTCGGATGATAATGGATGGAGAGTTGAAATCAAAAAGTACCCTCTTCTTACACAGGTAGGTGCTTGGAGAGGTGAAAACGAAGCGCTTGTCCCCTCTTTTAATTCCGGACAAGGGAGATATGGTGGATATTATACTCGTGAAGATATTAAAGAAATAGTTGAATTTGCTACTGATAGAAATATAGAAATAATTCCTGAAATTGATTTACCAGGTCATTCTAAAGCAGTTACTGTCTCTTATCCTGAAGTATTGTGTAATACAAAAAAAGAATTTTTGAGCGTGCAGGGAGAAGGGAGTAATGTATGGTGTGTATCAAAAGAGAGTAATTATAAAATGCTTGAAAATATTATTAAGGAAATTTCAAAACTTTTCCCTTCTGATTATATACATATCGGTGGAGATGAGGTTGTTACAAAGGCATGGAAAGAATGTCCGGATTGTCAGGCTTTAATGAAAAAAGAGGGAATGAAAAATGAAGGAGAACTCCTAAATTAT
>JBAXYG010000099.1:0-5732 GCA_041670905.1 Bacteroidales bacterium | reverse complement strand
AGTTACTTTTATATCTTTAACATTTTCAAATTTGTAGATAGTTTGAGTTTGTGCAAGAGATGCACTGCATATAAGTACTAGAGTTGCTAATAATAGAAATTTTTTCATAATGTTATATTTTCAGGTTCTATTTAATGCCTAATTTTTTCTTTATTTCTTTTGGGATTGCATCCTTATTAACAATTATATTCATGGTTTTGTATTTTATAAAAGGTTCTGATACATACCATATTCCTTTATATTTCCCTGCTTTTCCCCATGAATTTTTTACCATAAAATATTTTGTTCCGTTCTGATCTTGAGCTAAACCATATATATGCATACCATGGTCGTCAGTAGTAAGTTTATTGTCGTATTCTTTCTGACGCATTTCGGGAGTAATCTCTTTCTCTTTTACCGGACCTGACATCAATTTTTCCATCTCTTTTTCTTTGTCCTTAGGAGAAAGCCCTATCCAGCGTTCTTGATCAGATCCATTTGTCGTTAGATATTCAGTATCAGGAACTGTAGCTACTCCATTGCGGGAGAAACCTTTTTCACTGACATCAGTCCCCCATGCGATAGTGTAACCTTCATTGATTGCGTTATACATTATCTCAATAAGTTCATCGAGAGGAACATTATATGACAAATCCCAACGCCAGTTGTCTGGAACTTCTATTGCAAACTCTTTATAATAAGGAACATGTGTGAATGAAGTAATTGAAACATAATCATCAATATTAATATCTAAAGATTTTGCGTAAGTTTCAGGAGTATATTTTTTCCCTTCATATTCGAATTCTTCAGGTACTTTACCTAAATAAGCATCCAATATTCCCTGAAAGCCGGCTTGCCATGCAGTAGAGAGTCTTTTATTTGGATTTTTTAAAAGAGCATCTATATAACCTTTAGTGACTGCATCCAATTCACTATGTACGTGGCTTGTCTCTCCATAGTTTAACCCTGGCATAATTACTTCAGGGACAATCCCATAATTCTTAAAAATAGTAAGGGCATCACTAAAAGAACTACCTGGTGAAAAATTAAGAGCCCCATCCAAACGAACATATTTAGTTGCTTTTTCAGCATATGACTTGGAAACGACAAACATTTCAGATAAATTTAAATCTCCTTTATATCCATTTCTTATGATTTCTGATTCAAGAAATGATAATGTAGAAAAACACCAACAGGTGCTAGATCTATTTTGATTCTGGATTTGTGTAATAGGGAGTTCTTTAATGACAGTAAATTCAAAATCGTTAGGTTTGTTTTTTTCTTGGGCAAAAACCGATAAATTAATCAATAATAGAGATAATAGCAATAATAATGTACTTTTTTTCATAGTAAGTATAGTAATGATTCGTATCTAACAAAGGTAATTAATTTTTACTATCTTAGATAAATTAGTGATTGCCATTTTGTCAGTTTTTTATCTCTGGCAAATAACTTGAAATGTATATATAATGTAGAGGAGAAAATATTATGAATAAAGAAAATTTAGAAATACTTAACAGGTATGCCATTAATCTTAATGAGAAGGCGAAAGAAGGAAAACTTGACCCTGTTATTGGTCGAGATGAGGAAATACGAAGGGTTTTGCAAATCCTTAGTCGTAGAACAAAAAATAATCCTATTTTGGTTGGTGAACCAGGTGTAGGTAAAACAGCAATTTCTGAGGGTATTGCGCAAAGAATAATAAATGGAGATGTGCCTGAAAACCTTAAAAGTAAAGAGATATATTCTCTTGATATGGGTGCATTGATAGCTGGTGCAAAATATCAAGGAGAATTTGAAGAGAGATTGAAAGGAGTTGTGAAGGCTGTTACTGAAAGTAATGGTGAGATAATACTGTTTATTGATGAAATTCATACGTTGGTAGGGGCCGGTAGGTCGTCGGGTGCTATGGATGCCGCAAATATTTTAAAACCAGCATTGGCGCGTGGTGAATTAAGAGCGGTAGGATCAACTACTTTGGATGAATATCAAAAATATTTTGAACAAGATAAAGCACTTGAAAGAAGATTTCAGATGGTTATGGTTGATGAACCTACCCCTGCAGAATCAATCTCAATTCTTCGTGGTTTAAAAGAAAAATATGAAAATCACCACAAGGTGAGGATTGAAGATGACGCTATTATTGCTGCTGTGGACCTTTCCCACAGATATATAACAAATCGTTTTTTACCTGATAAAGCAATTGACCTTATTGATGAAGCTGCTGCAAAGCTTCGTCTAGAAATGAATTCAGTACCTGATAATATAGATGAATTAAATAGAAAAATAAAACAACTTGAAATAGAGAAGGAAGCTATAAAAAGGGAAGGTAAATCCCTTAAAATGGATGGAATTATAGAAAATATAAAGACTCTTACTATAGACAGGGAAGTACTTTTGAAGCAATGGGAGAAGGAAAAAAAATTATTGAAATCAATTCAAGAAAAAAGACAGGAAATTGAAAACTATAATATACAAGCAGACGATGCTGAAAGGAGAGGTGATTATGGAAAGGTAGCAGAACTTCGTTATGGCAAAATTGCGACAACTAAAGAAGAAATTGAAAAGCTTACAAAAAAGAAAGAAGAAAACCCTAATCCTATTATAAATGAAGAAGTGAGAGAAGATGATATTGCCGAAATAGTTTCAAGATGGACCGGTATTCCAGTAAAAAAGATGCTTCAAAGTGAGAAAGAAAAATTGCTGCATATCGAGGCAGTATTGCACGAGCGAGTAATAGGCCAAGATGAGGCGATATCTGCCGTATCAAATGCTGTAAGAAGAAGTAGGGCAGGACTTCAAAATGAGAAGAGACCGATAGGCTCTTTTATGTTCCTGGGCACAACAGGTGTTGGTAAGACTGAACTTGCCAAAGCTTTAGCGGAATATCTTTTTAATGATGAAAACCTTATGACAAGAATTGATATGAGTGAGTATCAGGAACGTCATACGGTTTCCCGTTTGGTAGGCGCGCCTCCGGGATATGTCGGCTATGAGGAGGGAGGCCAATTGACAGAAGCTGTAAGACGTAAACCGTATTCTGTAATACTATTGGATGAAATTGAAAAAGCTCATCCTGATGTTTTTAATGTTTTGTTACAGGTATTGGATGACGGACGTCTGACAGATAATAAAGGACGTACAGTAGATTTTAAAAACACCATACTGATAATGACTTCAAATGTGGGTTCAGATGTTATTCAGGAATATATGGCTAGAATAAATAACAATAACAGGGAAAAAGTGTTGAGTGATTGCAGGAATGAAGTTATCGAAATACTCAAACATAATGTAAGACCTGAGTTTTTGAATAGAATTGATGAAATAATAATGTTTCACCCTTTAACTTCAGAAAATATAAGAGATATCCTTAAGTTGCAAATTGTTGAACTTCAAAAAAGAATGAGTGATATGGGTATTACCTTAAAATTTACTAATGAATTTATTGAATATTTAAGCACAAAAGGTTACGATCCTGCTTATGGAGCGAGACCTGTTAAAAGATTATTACAGAAAGAATTGATAGATGAACTTGCAAAAGCAATACTTGACGGAAGTTTAACTAAAGAGTCTGTGATAACTGCAGGAATAAAGAATGGTGTTATGGTCCTTTCATAAAGAATCATTTACTCTGTATCACAATGCGTTTTGCGTCCAAAGTGTTTTGAGTCGCCCCATTCACCATACCCAATCTCCACTCCTTTTAGATTGATATCTTCGTGAAGGTTGGGTTTGTTTTGATATATAAGATACTTTTCCCTGAACGAATAGGGGGTTATATTCGGCATTACAACATTTGCACCAGCATTTATAGCCATTTCTCTTCCTTCAGGATGAAGGGATTGCATCGCAGTACTTGCAACTATATTTATGTCGGTCATTATCATTCTTAGTGTGGCTATCATTTTAAGGGAAAGTTCCAGTCTCTTTTCTGTTGAAGGGAAAGAGATTTTTCCACCTGAAGATAAACACATTTGTGTTAAAGGTGTTTCCTCATGCGGAATATATGGCCCCATTCCAACCATATCTATATCAAATTCTTTTAAAAACTGAAGATCTTCAGCCATATTTTCTTCCGTCTGAAAAGGGACCCCTATCATTACTCCTGTTCCGGTTTGATATCCGATATCTTTTAGATTGAAAAGGGCTTTAAGTCTTGTATCATATGAATGAAGGTTATTATTAGGGTGTAACTTCCTATATAAATCAGGATTGGATGATTCAATACGCAGCAAATATCTATGCGCTCCTGCTGCAAACCAGTCTTCATATGTGGCTTTGCTTTGTTCTCCAAGTGAAAGAGTTATTCCGAGTTTTCCGTCTGATAGGTTTTTGGCCTCTTTAACTATATGGGAAATCTTGTTTAAAAATTTTGTGTCACTTCTTTCTCCTGCTTGAATAGCAATTGATCCATAATTTTTTTCATATGCGTATTTTATACAATCAAGGGCCGTCTTTTCATTAAGTTCGTATCTGATAACATTATTATTTGCATTTCTTAGTCCACAATAAAGACAATTTTTGCGGCAGATGTTTGATAATTCAAGTAAACCTCTCAGATAAACTTTGTTACCAATACTCGCAACTTTGGTTTCGAATGCCTTTTTAAATAATGATTCTGAAAGATTTGTATTGGTACTTTTTAAAATATATATAATATCTTCTTTTGTTAATTTTGATAAATCCATTATAGTAAAGGTTTAATAGCTCTATCATATATACCTGTCATATAAGCAATAGCCATTCCATAGTTAGATACTGGTATACCGTTATCAACAGCTTTTCTAAGACGATTCTGAAGTTGTTTCTTTGTTACCATGCAGCCACCGCATTGGATTACCATAGAGTATTCTTTTAAGTTTTCACTTATGGGGTCAAGGCCGTTGACTATTTCAAATTCAATATTTTTGCCTGTATGTTTTCTGATAAGGTTAGGTAATTTAACCCGGCCTATGTCTTCGCATGTTGCATGGTGAGTACAGGACTCCAATATTAAAACTTTACTTCCTTCTTTAAGTTTTGAAAGTTCTTTTGTACCTTTTGTATATTCAATAAATAATCCTCTTTCTCTTGCGAGCAGCATACTGAATGACGTAAGTTGTATGCTTCTTGGAACAATGGATGCTACTTCTACAAAGGCCTGACTATCAGTAACTACTATTTTAATATTGTTGTTGGATTCAATATATTTTTTCAGTTGGGAAGGTTGCAGTACAATAGCAATTCCTTTTTTATCCAAAGTATCTCTTATAGCAAGTGTTTCAGGTAGTATCAGTCTGCCTTGAGGCGCTTCCGAATCGATGGGGCACACAAGAACAATATTATCTCCTTCATTTACCAACCCTTCAAGAATTGTTTTCTCAAGTATATCAGACGAATTGAGAGCTTTAGAAATAGAAAGAACTAATGTCTTTCGCATCTCTTCTTGTGCTGTATCATCATTAAGACAACACGAATATTCAACAACATCTACTCCGTATAGTTTGGTGATTTCTGTTTCTGAACCAAGTGTCAAAGGAGTAATATCTGATTTGGAGTGAATTAGAATTGTTGGAACATTAAGTGCCTTAAGCTGGTTAAGCAAATCTCTGTCTTCTTTGCTGAAATAATTATATGTAAAAACTATGAGAGCGAGATCGATTTGTTCCATTATCTGCAAGCTCTTTCCAATTCTTTGTTCTCCCAATTCACCTTGATCATCTATTCCGGCAGTATCAATAAGAGTGCAAGAACCGATATTTGGCAATTCTATT
>JBAXYG010000098.1:0-5758 GCA_041670905.1 Bacteroidales bacterium | reverse complement strand
GAATTATTATCAACAAATATTTCACAATAATCATAAATCATATTAAGGACATCTACATCAATTCTTTCACCAGTAAGTGCGCTCTTTCTCTTTGTATATACAACTTCTCTTTGTGAATTCATGACATCATCATAATCGACCAAACGTTTTCTGGTACCGAAGTTATTTTCTTCGACTTTTCTCTGCGCTCTTTCAATAGAACTTGAAAGCATTGAACTTTGCAAGGATTCCCCCTCTTTCATGCCCAATCCGTCCACTACTTTGGAGATACGATCTGACCCGAAAAGACGCATAAGATCATCTTCAAGTGAAACATAAAAAACAGAAGAACCAGCATCCCCCTGACGACCTGCACGACCTCTCAACTGCCTATCTACACGACGACTGTCGTGACGCGCAGTACCTATAATAGCCAACCCCCCCGCAGTTTTTACTTCCTCAGTAAGTTTTATATCCGTACCACGACCTGCCATATTTGTAGCAATAGTAACCGTACCTGCTTCACCAGCATGAGCGACTACCTCAGCTTCACGGGCATGTTGCTTCGCATTCAATACCTGGTGGTTTATACCACGGATTTTTAACATTCTGCTCAACAATTCAGATATTTCCACAGACGTTGTTCCAACAAGCACCGGACGCCCTTTTTTTGTCAAATCTTCAATCTCTGCAATGACAGCGTTATATTTATCTTTTTTAGTCTTATAAATCAAATCATTATGATCATTACGGATAATCTTTCTGTTTGTAGGAATGACGACAACATCAAGTTTATATATTGACCAGAATTCACCAGCTTCAGTTTCGGCAGTACCTGTCATACCCGCAAGCTTGTGATACATTCTAAAATAATTTTGAAGTGTAATTGTTGCGAATGTCTGGGTAGCAGCCTCAACTTTAACATTTTCCTTAGCCTCAATAGCCTGGTGCAGACCATCAGAATAACGACGGCCTTCAAGAATACGACCTGTCTGCTCATCAACTATTTTGATTTTATTATCCATTACAACATATTCGACATCCTTTTCAAACATAGCGTAGGCTTTTAAAAGTTGATCTACAGTATGCATTCTTTCAGCCTTAAGAGAATAATTCGAATATAATTCATCTTTTTTCTCCTGCTTTTCTTCTGGAGACAGATCAAGTTCCTGCTCAAGCTTAGATATCTCTTCCCCAAGTTTAGGCATAAGGAAAAAATCCGGATCACTAAGACTCTGAGCCAATACTTCATTTCCTTTATCGGTAAGTTCTATTGACCTTTGCTGTTCATCAATCACAAAATATAAATCATTTGTAACAATCCTTTGCTCTATATCCTTTTCCGTGAAAGAAGCTTTAATCACCCTACTCTGAACATCCTGTAATATCTGTTTAATGCCTGGCTCACTCAGATATTTTAAAAGTGGAGAATATTTAGGCAACCCTTTATTCGCTCTTAAAAGCAACAAATCACCTTTATCTTTAATTTCACCTGCAGCAATAAGTTTTTTTGCTTCACTTAGAGTCTGATTCACAATTAGTCTCTGCGCAGTATACAAGCGCTCAACGTAAGGTTTATACTCAATAAATGTCTGATCACCGCTCTTCTGTACCGGACCAGAAATAATTAAAGGAGTACGGGCATCATCAATCAAAACAGAGTCAACC
Source organism: Bacteroidales bacterium (assembly GCA_041670905.1). Lineage (GTDB taxonomy): Bacteria > Bacteroidota > Bacteroidia > Bacteroidales > UBA932 > JBAXYG01. The sequence continues at coordinate 4,111 of JBAXYG010000098.1, read as the reverse complement.
TCATCCACAATTGAATAATGATGTTTTCTTTGAACAAGATCCTCAGCAGTGATTGCCATGTTATCTCTCAAATAATCAAAGCCGAATTCATTATTAGTACCAAATGTAATATCTGATTTATAGGCATTTTTACGAGGTTCTGAGTTTGGCTGATGTTTATCAATACAATCAACACTCAAACCATGAAATTGATACAAAGGACCCATCCATTCAGAGTCACGTTTTGACAAATAATCGTTGACTGTTACAACATGAACCCCTTTCCCTGATAATGCATTCAAAAATACCGGGAGTGTAGCTACAAGGGTTTTACCTTCACCTGTTGCCATTTCTGCAATTTTTCCCTGATGCAATACTATACCGCCAATAAGCTGAACGTCATAATGAACCATATCCCACTTGATGATATTTCCTCCGGCCATCCAACTGTTCTTCCAATATGCATAATCTCCATCAACAGTTACAAAGTCTTTTGTTGTACTTAAATCCCTGTCAAACTGAGTAGCCTTGACTTTGATAATAGTATTATCATTAAAACGTCTCGCTGTTGATTTCATAACAGCAAAAGCATCAGGTAATACCTTATCAAGAACCTCTTCTATTTTAATATCAATATTTTTTTTGATATTATCCAACTGAGTAGCCAATATTTCTTTTTGTGAAACATTAATCTCTACATCCTCGAGTTGTTCTTTAATTGTTTGAACTTTAGCTTCATCATCTGCAATATATGAAGCAATTGTTTCTTTAATTTTATATGTTTCAGCTCTCAAATCATCATCAGAGAGCTTATCAATACGTTCATAAGAAGCTAAAATTGAGTTAAGAATTGGTGTTAGCTGTTTTAGATCCCTATCAGCCTTAGAACCAAACATTTTCTTAAGAGTACTTGAAAAAGCCATAATTATTCTTAGTTAATGGATACAAATATAATAAAAAATGAAAATAATCTTTAATTTTACAGAATGAAACGGACATTGATATTGTGTTCCGACGGCACCTCAACCATACAATCCATGGATTTCGGTGAAACTTATCACTCTATTGATGGAGCCGTACAAGAATCCAGCCATGTTTATATACATTGCGGACTTAACTATTTTATAGAACATTATGCCAAAAAAAAAGAAAGTATAGACATTCTGGAAATAGGCTTTGGGACAGGTTTAAATGCACTTTTGACTGTTATTGAGCAACAAAATAATCCTTTACTGACAAAATGTCCAATCTACTATGAAACTGTCGAATTATACCCATTAGACGAAGAGGAATGGAGCAAGCTTAATTACCCTGAAAAACTCAATATAAGAGACCCGAAAAAAAATAATAAGAAAGAAAATGTTTCAGAAATTTTTAAAACTATCCATCAATGCGAGTGGGGAGTAATGACAAAAATTGGCATAAGTTTTAACTTTATGAAAATAAAAGAAAACATACTTAATTTTGAACCTACGCGGATTTTCGATATAGTATTTTTTGATGCATTTTCACCAAATTCCCAACCTGAATTGTGGAGTCAGAAAATATTCAACAAAATAGCAAGGCACCTTCACAATGAATCGATACTTACAACTTATTCATCAAAGGGAGATGTAAAACGAGCACTAAGAGCATCTGGATTTACAATTACACGCTTACCGGGGGTAGGTACAAAAAGACACATAATAAGAGGAATAAAAAACAATACAATAATATGAAAATAAAAACAATTGCACTTGTCGCACACGACAACAGAAAAAAAGACCTTATCGAATGGGTAAAATACAATAAAGGGACATTACTCAAATATAAACTTGTATGCACTGGTACAACTGGACGTCTAGTTGAAGAAACTCTATCAGAAAATAATGATAATATAGATCTAGATATAACAAAACTTAAATCCGGCCCACTTGGAGGAGATCAACAACTTGGATCTCTAATTGCTGAAGAAAAGATTGATATGATGATTTTCCTTTGGGACCCCATGCAACCACAGCCTCATGATGTAGATGTAAAAGCCCTTCTTCGAATCTCAAGTCTTTATAACATTCCTACCGCTTGTAACAGATCAACAGCAGACTTTCTTATCTCATCACCATTGTTGAAATTTGATTATGAAAAGGCCAAAACTGATTATTCAAGTTATCTTGACAGAAAACTATAGAAAAAAGAAAAGGCTGCCTATTTGGCAGCCTTTTCTTTTTTATTGACTTTGTACAAGTTATGCTTGTACGATTGCGCCCATAGGACAAGCTTCAGCACAAGTGCCACAATCGACGCATACTTCAGGATCTATTTTATAAATATCACCTGCAGAGATAGCCCCAACAGGACATTCATCAATACAAGTACCGCATGCGGCGCAATCTTCAGTAATTTTGTAAGCCATTGTTATAAACTTTTTATAATTAGTAATCAAATATTCTGCAAATATAATACCTTTTAAAGTTAGTAACCAAAAATTTCAGATGTAGAAACCTTCTTTATTGGACCATATTTTTTAAGTGATTTCATATCAAGATCATTTTCATCACCTAAAATGCAGATAGTATAACTTCTATTCTTTATCCATTCCTTTTGAAATTTTACAACATCACTAAGAGTAATGTTCTTAACTTCATCAAATATAACTTTGTTTATATCATAATCTATACCTAACTTCTGCATTGAATAATAGTTCCACAAAACATCACTCTTAAGAACTCTTTGTGTACGTAATCTTGATAATAGGGATTCTTTAGCAATTTTGAACGCTGTTTCAGATTCAGGCATATCATTTATAATCTCATCAAATGCAGTCAGAGCATCCATCATTTTATCATTCTGCGTAGCAATCATTGTTCTGAATATATAGTTCTTTTCAAGATCAGACGGCTGAGTTAAAGATGCTCCGGCAGAATAAGCCAAACCTCTGGCTTCTCTCATTTCCTGGAATACTATTGAGTTCATACCTCCTCCAAAATATTCATTAAATATGGTCTCAATAGGAACAATTGACACATCAAATTTCTCTCCTCTATTAGAAATAGAAGAAAGATAAATCTGTTTTGCATCATATGGCGCAATCAACACACTATTTTCTTGAGTTTTATTCTGAACAAAGGTCTTATTCTTTTCAATCTTAACCAATTGAGCAGGAACATTGTGTGCATTATTAATAGTCTCAATAAATTCAGTTTCGCTTTGAGGACCATAATAGAAAATCATATGTTCTATATTATTCATATAATGTATTTTCGACAATAATTCGGTATCAGAAATTGATTGAAGCTCTTTTTCCGATAGAATATTTGTTGAAGGGTTATTTGCACCCCAGATGCCGTATTGAGTCAACATGGAAAAATTGGCGCGTTGGTTTAATTTACTGTCGGCACGTTGCTTTAAAGTGTTCTCTTTCATCATTGTCAAAACATTTGAATCAGGTTGGGCATCAGCCAACAAACTCTCGAACAATTCTATAGCTGGAACCATATTTTCTGACAAGCCAGAAAGAGAGACATAACATCTCTCTGATGTACTTTCTAAAGAAAAATTACAAGCAAGTTTGTAAAACTCCTGTTTAATTTCAGCCGCACTTTTAGTGCTTGTTCCCAAATAATTTACATATCTAAAAGCAGTACTTAATGCTTTATCTTCATTATTTCCAAAATCAAATACATATTCTAATTCGAACAGGTCATTTGTGACATTCTGCTTATAAAGGACAGGAATGTTGCTCTTAGCCGTAAGCTTACTCATATCCTTTGTAAAATCAAGGAATACAGGTTCAATAGGCTCAACTACAGATGCTTGTATTTCACGAAGAAAAGCACTTGAAGTATCCCTGTTAGTACAAATAGGAGTAATATCAGGTTTAGTCATCTTTATTTCGTTAGGATCCTTACCCTGAAGCTTTTTAACAAAAACATAATTACTATCACCAATAAATTCATTTGCACAAGCAACTATTTCTTCTTTAGTTATTTTAGATAAATCTTCTATTTGAGAAACTTCTTTTGCCCATGGAATATCATAAATAAATGATTCAACAAACATATCGGCTCTTGAATCATTATTCTCCATATATTTCATCAAATTGTATTTATAATTATTAACTGTAGCAGTAAGCAATTCATCATCAAAATCACCT
>JBAXYG010000097.1:0-5865 GCA_041670905.1 Bacteroidales bacterium | reverse complement strand
AAGATTACCATATGACACTGGCACTTGCTATGGGAGCAGATTTCTTAATGATGGGGAGATACTTTGCCCGTTTTGATGAAAGTCCTACCAGAAAATTATTAATCGGAAGTAATTATGTAAAAGAATACTGGGGAGAAGGTGCTAATAGGGCAAGAAACTGGCAACGTTATGACATGGGGGGAAACAGTACCTTAAAATTTGAAGAAGGTGTGGATAGTTATGTTCCTTATGCAGGTAAACTAAAAGACAATTTGAACCAGACATTAGAAAAAATCAAATCCACAATGTGTAGTTGTGGTGTATCTTCAATAAAAGAATTGCATACAAAATCAAAATTAACATTAGTATCATCAACGAGCATTATTGAAGGAGGAGCTCATGATGTGATAGTTAAAGAAACTAAAAATTAAATATGGCATGAAAATAATCTTTTCATACCACATTTAATTTTACATTTTTACCGTTGTCTATCCCATTAAATTCTAGGCTTCTGAATTATTCTGAGAATCAGAGAAACAAGATAAATGATGCTTCCATAAATAATTGGAATTAGAGCAACTTTCATTCCCCCACAAAAAAGTGACATTGATATGTCTCCTGCAGATTGAATAGCACCAAACGCTTGTATCAAACTCAAAAAAGTAAAAATTAGACAAGTAATCAGAGCAATCAATCCGGTTTCTTTAACCCATGCCGGTGCTTTCCATGCAGCAAGAATAAGCAAAATAAATTCAACTGTAAGTATGGTCATAAAAAATGATCCACCCTCAATAAATAATTGTTTTATTATCATATCTTTTTATATTTAGATTAATGCAAAGTTACCTTCAATCTTATTTTTATTTGCATTTAGGAAGTGTCAAATCCCTTCGTCCTCATGTGAAATCCTGTTAAAAACAAAAGCAATTAAAAATAATACTCTTAAAGATACAAATTCATATATTATTGACTTATATTTGAATATGAGAAAATACTTCAGCATAATATATTGGTCAGTCGTAGTCTTTATATTAAGTGGTATCTTATTAAGTGTCACTAGTGATTATTTTTCTTCATTACTTCTTTCTATCACACTTTTACCGGGAGTTATTTTTGCAAAATATTTCTGGAAAGACATATCCTTCAAAAATAAATGGATTGGAATCCTTCATACAATATACCTTGGATTTATCACCTTACTTATCGAATATCTGGCACTTTTGCTTATGGACACATATCTTTTAAACTACGGTCTAAGTAAAAATGTTGATATAATTTTCAATCCTTTCTTTATTTGGCTATTATTAATAACTTTTTTGTCGGTGGAAAAATTACTGCAAATCAAGCTTTACTCAAAAACACCGGAACCTGATAGAAAATTCATCAATTTTATTTCCGACCGTAAAAAAGTTTCTCTTGATATAAATGCAATTACATATATTGAATCAAAAGATTATGAGGTTTGGATAAGGACGACATCCGGAATCTCATACAGAACTAAAATGAATATTTCCCACTGGAATGATGTACTTGATTCCGGCTTTTTAAGGATTCATCGTTCTTTTTTGGTAAACATAAAACATGTTACCGGATTTGACACTACAAAAGTATGGGTAGAAGAGACTCCTCTTGAAATTTCCCGTAAGTATAAAGAGAAGGTAATGGAAATGCTCGAAAACAAAACTATCTGTAAGGAATAATTATTGCATCTATAATAAATAATCATTGTTTATTAAATTATGAATATAAAAAATATTATTTTCGATTTTGGTGGAGTGCTTGTTGACTGGAACCCAAAATATGTTTATGAAAACATATTTCAGGAAAAACTTGAAATGGATTTTTTTCTAAAAAACATTTGCGGACCTCAATGGGTTATAAAACAGGATGCGGGTAAATCAATATCAGAAACAACAAAGGAACTTCAACTTAAACATCCGAAGTACAAAGAGGAAATTGAAATGTTTTACAGAGATTGGGAAAAGATGCTCGGAGGAGAAATTATCGAAAACACAAGACTCATTAAAATTTTAAAATCAAAATATAAAATATATGGATTGTCAAACTGGTCAGCGGAAACTTTTCCTATTGCATTTAAAAAATATGCCTTCTTCAGTGATTTCGACGGAATTGTACTATCAGGACAAGAAAAAATGGTAAAACCGGATAGTCGTATTTTCAAATTGCTTTTAAATAGATATTCTATTAGAGCTGAAGAATCACTCTTCATTGATGACAATATAAAAAATGTCATTACTGCAAAAGAGATTGGCTTTTTAACAATCCTCTTGACCGAAAATATCAATCTAAAAAATAAATTGATAGATTTAGGTCTTCTCTGTTAGGTTGCAAAAATTAAAGTATCAAACTGAGTAAATAAATTTAAAAAACAAACAATGAAGAAAATATGGTTAATGCTGTTTTTGATTATTACAGCAATTGTCGCATATGGGCAAGAAGGAAGTAAAAATTTTATTGATAAAAATTATATCGAAGTAGTCGGCCATGCCGAAAAACATATTATACCTGACGAGATATATCTAAAAATACTAATTAATGAAAAAGATATAAAAGGACAATCTTTAGCAAGCTTAGAGAAGCTGATGATCGGAAAATTTAAAGAAATGGGGATAGATATTTCCAAACAATTGGAAATTAAAGATTTCTCAAGCAATTTCAAGAACTACTGGATAATTAAATCAGACATAATCTTAACAAAAGAGTACCAATTGCTGGTTTATAATGCAAAAACCGCCGGAAATGTTTTTATTGAGATGGAAAAACTTGGAATCTCCAATATTTCTATAGAAAAGGTCAATCATAGCGAAATAGAAAAAATAAAACAGGAAATCAAAATTGATGCAATAAAATCCGCAAAAGAAAAGGCCGGTGCTTTAGCAAATGCAATAGGACAGAATATTGGCCGTGCATTATATATTTATGAATATTCTTATAATGTAAACACAAAAGGTGGAGGAATTCCTTTAAAAATAATGGTTAGAGAAACCACAAAAGATATGAACAATATACAAGAAGAAGCAATGCCTACTGTGGAATTTGAAAAGATAGATCTTGAGTATAATATATCCGTGAGGTTTGAATTAAATTAACCATAGAAAGACGAATATTTAACTTCACACATAAAGTCGTATCTTTGCCACTCAAATTAAAAAGAGGTGGTTACACAAAAGGCTAAAAGCACAATGATGCCAATTGCTATGATACTTGGCATCATTTGCGGTTACATGATTCCTGATTTTATTATTGCGGTAAACAAGGCTATCCCCTATTTTATCGCAATAATGTTGCTAATTACTTATAGCAAGCTTTTATTCAAAGAATTAAAGATTACGCGATTGTCTATAATAATGCTTGTTCTTCAGATTGCCGGCTCTTTTCTGCTTTATCTTATACTTCGCAAATGGAATCCTCTGTTTGCAGAACAGGCATTTATCTGCCTCTTATGCCCTGTTGCAACAGCCGCCTCCGTAATTACAGCAATGTTGGGAGGAAGTGTTGCCTCCCTGGTTTCTTACACTCTTTTGTGCTATCTTGCGACTGCAACGATTGCTCCATTCATGCTTTCATTTATAGGAGGAGGAGTTGAGGGAATTTCATTTTTTGCATCATCTTGGATGATTGCAAGACAAATCCTTCCACTGATTCTACTCCCTCTACTTATTACCATTATCCTTCGCAAATTTGCACCTAAGATTAATAATGCTTTGCAAAAAAACCAAAGCATATCGTTCTATCTATGGAGCATTACTCTTTTTCTTGTTATTGGCAAATCGACAACATTTGTACTCAACCAACCAAGCAATATGATTTCAACAGAAATAGGTCTGGCAATAATTTCACTTGTAATGTGTTTATTCCAATTCGGAACAGGTCATGCCCTTGGGGTTCACTACAAAGAAGCAATTGTAGGAACTCAAGGTCTCGGTCAAAAAAATATAGCATTAGCCATGTGGATGTCATTTACATACCTAAACCCTCTGATTTCTGTTGGCCTTGCAACATACTGCATCTGGCAAAATATTATCAACTCCACACAACTCTATCTTAAGGCAAGAAAACAGCAAACCACATTACTATAATGAAACAAAATACCAGAGTAGTTGATCTCCATATAGAAAAATTAGCGGCAGGATACAAAACATTCTCTCCTGAAGATTCATTTATATATCAGAAAGAAACTTTTAAACGCACCTTACAAACAAACAGATATCATAAGGGGATGAAAATAGATTTCATACATGGTCATGGAGAAGGGACATTGAGAACAGAATTAATAAACATTCTGCAACAGAAGTTCCCTACCTATACATATGAAGATGCCCCCTTTAATACATATGGATATCAGGGAGCACTAAGAGTCACCATCCTATAATGTCTTATAAAACTCCGGTTCTCTAACCTTTTCGTAGAAAAGAGTGAAATCTCCTCCAAGACTCTCAAGAAGTTTCTCAAATACAGGAACCAATGAAAAATAGGTGCTAGTCGGTATAAGGTAGGCATTATTTATCTTTGCATCCTTATCAAGATTTATACTCTTTTTAAGGTTCAAAAATATTGAATCTTTTTTATGAGCCATTGTCAATGAATCCAAATTATTGCTATAAATTTCATTCAATTTTTTACGGGTATCAAGTTTTATAGTATTTATTTTATCCTGACTTTTCCACATTTCCAAAGCCACCTCTATCATTGAGTCCCTTCCTGTTGATTTAAGCCATTTTAATACACCCGCCCTTTCCACTGTTACAGCAAAACTTTCACTCACACAAGAATTTCCTGGCAGATAATACTCCTGATGCGCCAATTCGTGAATTATTAATCCCGCAATTCTTATTGTGTTCAATTTCAAATTAGAGCTTAATATGGGGTCACTGAACCAGCCTAAAGTAGAATAGGCACTTATAGGTGAAATATAAACATCATAGTCTTGTTCTTCCATCGTGTTTGCAAATTTAAGAGCCGCCTTTTTTGAAAAATAGCCTCTGTACACAACACGACCGGCAATGGGAAAACACCATGTAACCGGTTCAATGGAAAATTTAGGAGCACAGTAAACATTCCAGCCAAGGTATTCTCCCCCTATTTCCGAATAAACTTTATAACTTTTATTTTTTGGCAAACCCAACTCTTTGGTTGCAAAATCCCGAACCTCTAAAACCAATCTCAATTTTTCAAGAGAAACACTGTCCAATTGTTTCTTTTTGAGTATTCTTTTTACCGGAACTCTGGATTCCATTAAATGAAGATGTCCATTAACCGCCTGAGCAAGATACAAAGCATTACTGCAACCTGATATTCCGGCAAGAAGAGTTGCTGCAAAAAGGATTTTTATTATTGTCAAAATAAGCTTCATTTATTCTTCTATTTAGTCCCTAAATTTAATATCTAAAAAATTAACATTTGACACCCCAACACTACGCTGAAGCTCAACAAGCGCAACTGCTTGATTATAAAGAATCTCTACATATCCTCGGCGAACATCATCATAAGTACGTCTTGCATCTAAAACTTCCAAAAGAGAGCAATCACCTCTTCCATAAGCATATACTTTACCGTCAATCACTATTTTTGCCTTAACAATCAAATCATTATCATAATCAGCAGCTTGTACACAAGTCGATAAATATGTCTGATAATTTTGATTAACCTCAGTTTCAACTGTCAATTCTACCTGTTTGTATACCTGTTCCACCTGATGGACACGCATTTTATAAGCACACATACTCCCTTTGTTAAAATTTGAAAACTTTAAAGGGATACTCAATCCAACAGTAACACCCGTAAAAGGTGGGGCAGGGGCTTCCTCATTACGCACACGCGTATTATAGTTTACTCCTAACGAAAGATCTATATCCGCATGTCTTT
>JBAXYG010000096.1:0-5875 GCA_041670905.1 Bacteroidales bacterium | reverse complement strand
GATGCACACTTTGATCGAGCCGGAAAATTTGAGGTAGCAAATAATAGCACACTTTTTTTAGATGAGATAGGTAATCTCCCATATCATCTTCAGTCGAAGCTTCTTACTGTGCTGCAAAATAATAGAGTAGTAAGAGTAGGAAGTAATATTCCGATTGAAATTGATATTCGTCTGATTTGTGCAACAAATAGTAATATATATAAGATGGTGGAAGATGGTACTTTTCGCGAAGATTTACTTTACCGAATAAATACTATTCATATAGATATTCCTCCTTTGAGGCAAAGGACTGAGGATATTCTTCCGTTGGCAGAAATGTTTCTTGAAAAGTACACGTTAAAGTATGGGAAAAAAATAAAAGGTTTTGATATCAATGCCCAAAAAGTCTTAAAAGGTTACGAATGGTCCGGTAATGTGAGAGAACTTCAGCACACTATTGAGAAGGCGGTGATAATGTGTGATAAATCAGCTATTGATGAAACTTCCCTTTTTCTAAGACATGTTTCCGCAAAGAGCATTGGATTTGACAGTTTTTCCACCCTTGAGCAGATGGAGCGTCAAATGATTCAGAATGCAATTATTGTCAATAATGGAAATCTTTCGTCTGTTGCCCAACAACTGGGAATTACCCGTCAGACTCTTTACAACAAGATAAAAAAGTATGAGTTATGAGAAAATCGTCCATAATATTATATATAATAATAGTGATATTAGGCACAATGGGAGGTGTCTGGTCTGTTTTGAGTAGTAATTATGTATTATTACCTGTTTTTGTGATAGTTGTGGTCTTTTCTGCCAGCAAAATAATATCATTATATTCAAAATCAATACGTAAGGTTGATTTTTTACTTAATTCCATTGATAACGACGATTATACATTCAAATTCTCAGAAGATGACGAGAAGTCAAAAGATTACTTTCTTAATTATGCACTTAACAGAATTAAAGAGATAATTTCTACTGCAAAATTACGTGCTGTCGAGAAAGAAAAGTATTATGAATTGATAATGGACAGCATAAAAACAGGAATAGTTACAATCAACGAGTCCGGAAATGTATATCAAAGCAATAAAGAGGGATTAAAGGTCCTCGGACTGGATGTATTTACACATGTTAATCAACTTTCTACAATTTCTACAGAACTAAGAGATGCCTTGGTTAACATACGTTCAGGTGAAAAACGTAATGTTGTTGTAAATGATGAGAGAGGGGAAAAAAACATTTCAATGACTGCATCAGAAATAAAAGTAAATAATGCACCTCTTCGAATTGTTGTACTTTCTGATATAAATAGTGAATTGGCAGAAAAGGAACTTGAATCCTGGGCAAGACTTATAAGGGTACTTACTCATGAAATAATGAACTCTTTGGCCCCAATAACATCTTTGAGTAATACTTTAATAGATATTTGCGATGATAAAGAGAGCGATATGGCCAAAGGACTTGCTACAATTAATGCGACGGGAAAAGGGCTAATATCATTTGTGGATTCTTATAGAAAATTCACTCATATACCTACTCCTAACAAAAAAGCGTTTGCAGTTAAGCCTTGGCTTGAGAGAATAATTGCCCTTCAATCGGATGTTACGACAAAAATAAATTTGTCGGTAGATCCCGTCGATATACTTGTTTATGCGGATGAATCTTTAATTACACAAGTAATTGTTAATGTTTTGAATAATGCGCTCTATGCAACGGAAGCAATTGAGAATCCTTTGATAGAAATATGTGCTTATATTGATGATAATGAGAATGATGTCATTGAGATAAGCAATAATGGAGGGGCTATACCTAAAGATGTGGCTGACAATATTTTCATGCCTTTCTTTACTACAAAAAAAACAGGGTCCGGAATAGGCTTGAGTCTTTCACGTCAGATAATGCGACAGCATAAAGGTTCCATTGGACTGAGTTCAAATACCAATCATAGGGTAACCTTTACTATGATTCTTGTATGATTTTATCAAGAAAATTTATTGCAATATTGTTGTATGCCTCGCTTTGATCTATATTGCAAATATGCCCTGCGTCAGATACTATTGATAGGGAGGAGTACTTACAATGATTATTTAGATAGAGTCTAACTTGCGGTAAAAATATATAGTCATTTTCACCCATTACATACAAGGTAGGAATTTCAGGTTCACTTTCCCAATGTTTTGACAATACTTTGTTCAGACCAGAGTTAAGAGTCATCCAATTCATAAACTCATTTTTTGTGATTTTTAGTGATTCGGCAACGAAAAGTTTTCGTGACTCCTTATGTTTTTTCAAAGGCATGAATATGTGGGCATAAATTTTATAGAGCCATAGATAAGGAACTACGTATTTGCTTTTATTCGCGATCCATACCAGAGTCTTTGAACGGAAATTATATTTTATTACGGCACCGGTCATTATCATACTCTTTACCAGTTCTTTGTTCCGTTCTGCAATTTCTCTATTAACTATGCTTCCAAGGGATAATCCGACAAGATGGCATTGCTTAAGATTAAGACTTTTTAAAAGTTCCACGACGTCGTTTGCGATTTCCATAATCGTGTACTTCTTTGATTTTTCCTTTGTTTTCTTTTTTATAGATTCTCCATGTCCGCGAAGATCCAGTAGAAGAAGATTATAATGTTTGCTAAAATCGCGTATTTGTTTGAACCATACACGATAACTTCCCCCGGCTCCATGTATAAAGACTACCCATTGTGAAGAGCTTTTATTCTCTATTGTTTTATAATTTAACATATAGGGAGTTTTCTACTCTTTTTCTTCCAGTGCAACATTACCGGAATATTTTTTCCATTTATTTATAAGAGTCTGCATATCTGCAGGAACCTCTGATCTAAAAATGATTTCTTTTTTTGTACGCGGATGGACAAATCCTAAAGTTTTGGCGTGAAGGGCATGTCTAGGCAATATTGCAAAGCAGTTGTCAATGAATTGTTTGTATTTTGTATACACTGTTCCTTTTAATATTCTGTCTCCACCATAGCGGTCATCATTAAACAAAGGATGGCCGATATAATTCATATGTACTCTTATTTGATGTGTGCGTCCTGTTTCAAGAGTGCACTCTACAAGCGTTACATATCCAAAACGTTCCAGTACTTTATAATGTGTTACTGCATGTTTACCTTGAGAGCCGTCAGCAAATACCTTGAATTTCATTCTGTCATTAGGATCCCTTCCGATATTTCCCTCAATTGTTCCACTATCATCTAAAATATTTCCCCATACAAGTGCTATATACTCTCTAACAATGGTATGGTAAAAAAATTGTTTAGCCAAATCAAGATGGGATTCGTCATTTTTTGCAACAACTAAAAGTCCGGATGTGTTTTTATCTATTCTGTGTACCAAAATGCCCATTTTTTCGTCGGGTGCATTTTGGTCCTGGCTTATACCGAGATGGTATGAGAGTGCATTTATAAGTGTTCCTGAAAAATGACCATGTCCAGGATGAACAACCATGCCGGCCGATTTATTTACAATCAGCAAATCGTCATCTTCATAAACGATATCAAGGGGTATGGGTTCGGGACGTACTTCAAATCCGCGTCTCAAATATGGTAAGACAATAGTAATGGAATCGCATGGTTTAACTTTATAATTTGCTTTTACTATTTTATTATTGACACGCACATATTCGGCTGTTATAGCAAGTTGAATACGATGACGTGAGGTCTGCTCCATGTGATCAGTAAGATATTTGTCAATGCGAAGTTGTGATTGTCCTTTGTCTACCTCAAACCGGTAGTGTTCAAACATTTCCTGTTCCTCGTCTTCAGATGCAACTTCTTCGATATCAATATCGGTCAATTGTTCATCAATCATTAGTAGGGTTTCCTATTTTTTTTGAGTCTTTTGTGAGATATATATCTACTCTTGTTCCGAGAAGAAACTGTTCTTGATTTGTAAATACAGGAGATTGTTTATAGACTATTGCCTGAAGTGAGTCTTCGTAGTTAATAACCGTTCTGTCATATATTACTTTTCCAATATTGAGGGAATTATCAATGATATTTCCTTCAGCAATTTCGTAAGTATATCCTGTTAAATTAGGAATGTAAGTATAGGCGTCTGCCCCATTAAGGCCTAACAACAAGTCAACCGGATTATCACTTTCAATAATTACACCCGGTGCAATATCTCTTCCATTATACTTTTGGGCCAGAACATTATTAGTTGCAATATCATCCACATAAGTAAGAGTTCCAATTGTAAGGCCTTTAGTCATTAGAACAGTTTTTGCTTGTCTTAACGAAAATCCTACCAATGCAGGCATTTCTACCTTTTTCGGATTAATAGCATTTATTGTGATAAGTATACGGCGGTTTTTTTTAACATGACTTCCAACTGCAGGGGTTTGAGCATATACTGCTCCATTGGGGATGTTCTTTACATAAACGGAGTCTGTAATATCCAGACGAACATTCTTCTTTTGTGCCAACTTGTTTGCATCTTTTATTGAGAGTGTGGTAAAATCTGGGACTACCTGCTCTCTGTTGTGTCTTGTCACAATATTCAATAATATGCTGAAGACTATTACCAAACCTAATATTCCGGCAATTACAAGAAGGATATTTTTAGCTATCCAATTCTTACCTATTTTATCTGCATATGTTTTAATTTCTTTTATATTTCTCATATTTTTTCATAATAAGGCAAAGTTACTAAATAATGTTATAAAAACTATCCCTTTCTTTAGCGTCAAAGCCAACGGTTTGGGCCATTTTTTTTAGTTCATCTGCACATAATGCAGGTCTCTGTTCCTGAGCACCAGCCATACTATATATCTTTGTGGAATTATTGATAGTACCATCGATATCGTCGGCACCAAATAGGAGTGTTTTTATGCAAAGTTCTTTTCCTAACATCGGCCAATATGCCTTGATATGAGGAATATTATGAAGGGCAAGACGCACGATTGCGAATGTTCTCAAAACTTCCTCTTCTTTTATTTCCTCCAAATATGACAAATCATTATTTACTGAAGAAAATTTCAATGGTATGAAAGCATTAAATCCTTTTGTAATCTCCTGTTGAGAACGTATTTTTAAAATATGTCTTACTCTTTGTTCTCTATTTTCAATATGGCCGAAAAGCATTGTGGCATTTGTGGAAATGCCAAGACGATGAGCGATACCATGTATTTCAAGCCATCTCTTTGCTGATGCTTTGTCAGGACAAATTTTTTCCCTAATCTCAGAATCAAAAATCTCGGCACCTCCTCCCGGAAGGGCTGAAAGACCTTTTTTTTTCAGTCTTATAAGAATTTCTTTGGCACTTAGTTCTGATTTTATGCACATATCATCTATTTCTATAGCAGAATATGCTTTAATGGCAACTTTTGGGGGAAGAATACTTCTGACCAATCCTATTATAGTCTCATAATATTCAAAATCCTTGTCAGGGTGGATACCTCCTACAATATGTACTTCTGTCATCCCTTTTTCATACTTGTCATAGCAATATTTCCGGATATCATCAATTGACATACTCCAAGCACTCTGTTCGTATTCATGATTTCTTCTATAAGAGCAGAACCTGCATCTGTGTATACAGACATTACTTGGCTCTATATGGAAATTCTGATTATAAAAAACTTTATTTCCATTTAGAATTCGGCGTTTTTCTTCAGCAAGTTTTTGTAATGTATCCAGATCGGAATCGTAAAGAAGCATTAGCTCCTCAAAAGTGAGAGGCAGGTTATTAGTAACTTTATGTTTGATATTATTCATAATTATACTTCTTTTATTAAAAGGTCTTATTAAAAAAGGCTGTCTCATTATGAGAAAGCCTTTCCTTATATCCTTTGCAAAACTGCCTCTAATTAGAACTAATAAAGATCTTCTGAAGACACGGTCAGTTTTTTGCGACTACG
>JBAXYG010000095.1:0-5894 GCA_041670905.1 Bacteroidales bacterium | reverse complement strand
ATGTCGCATTAACAAATCTGACAGCAGTTGGTATTGCCTCTTCATTCTCATCATTTGATGCAGCATGTTTTGCAAATTTCACATAATCAGCAGTTGAGAAGAGATTTTTTAATTCATCATAAAGTTTGGGCTGTATGTTTTTATCAGATAAAGCCGAAAACAACTCGTTTGAAGTTTGCTCCATTGCCGGAATGTCATAGCGTGAAGCAATATATTCACGCAAAACATCAGTTATTAGAGTATAAAAGTATTTCTGCTTATTGTTCTGCCACAATTTCTGTCCTCTTATTTTTTCAAGTTCACGTAAAGCAATAATATGAGGAGGATCCTTAACAATAGGTCTGCCGAAAAATGTCTTATTTTCTTTTCGATGCTTGATATATCTTATCAAGATATAAGTCAATGCTATTACGATAATCAGAAGTCCAAGCCACGGAAGCAATTCTTTTAATGTTAGAGGATATTTTATCTGCCCTTTAATATCAAAAGGTTTAAAAGTAGCGGTATCTATCGGAATTGTTTTAACCTCTAGTACCGACCCGGAAAAAATAAGTGTATCTACATTTCCGTTCCCCCTTGAAACTAAAGCAACAACTGGAGGCAAAACATAACTTCCACTATCAAAAGAAGTAAGAATCATTTTCCCCTCAATGTCTAATATCCCCTTATGCACTAACGTTGTATCAATCTTAATTTTCTGAATGGTTTCCACCCCTTGAGTAATTGGATCTGCTGGTTCTTGAAAAGTACACTCTTCACTCTCTTTCAGATTGAGTTTCATGCTAAGCTCAACCCGATCTCCTATCAATATAGTATCTTTGCTTAACTTGGATTTATATGTGTTCTGTGCATTAATAGAGTTACATATAAATAATACCGATACTATTATTAAAAGTAATATTTTTCTCATGTCTAAGCCCTGTTTTTAAAAAATGATATAAGTCCTTTGACATAGTCCTGATCCGTACTGATACTTACAGTGTCTATACGATACTTACGCAACATTTGGTGAGTAGCATTAAATGCATCAATGTTCCAATCCATAAAACTTTTTCTTACTGCAGCGACAGAAGTATCGACCCATGCCTCCTCTCCACTTTCTGCATCTCTAATTCTTATCATCCCTACATCGGGAATTTCCCTTTCACGAGGATCATAAATATTTATAGCAGATATATCATGTCTGTTTGCAGCTATTTTCAATGCATCTTCATATCGTGGTGTATTTTGCTCATTCATATCAATCAGATCTGAAAGCAAAAATGCCGTACAACGTTTCTTTATTGCATTTGTAAGAAATCTCAGAGCTTCACCAATGTCCGTTCCCTTATCTTGAGGCTGGAACTCAATTATTTCTCTAATTATTCTCAATAAATGACTTCTTCCTTTTTTAGGAGGAATAAATTTTTCGACCTTACTGCTGAAAAACAATGCACCAACTTTATCATTGTTGATAGATGCGGAAAATGCGAGTACAGCAGCTATTTCAGCCATAGAATCTTTTTTTAGTTTATCTGTTGTACCAAAAAATCTGGAACCGCTAACATCAATCAACAACACTACGGTAAGTTCCCTCTCCTCTTCAAATACTTTAATATAAGGAGACCTCAGACGTGCAGTCACATTCCAATCCATGCTTCTTACATCATCTCCATACTGATATTCTCTCACTTCACTAAAAGCCATACCTCTCCCTTTAAATGCGGAATGATATTCACCCGCAAATATTTGATGTGATAAAGCTTTTGTCTTTATCTCAATTTTCCTGACTTTCTTTAAAAGATCGTTTTCCATACTCTAATCTCAATTAAGGAACTTCAACAGTATTCAATATTTCTGAAATAATATTCTCAGTTGTAATATTTTCTGCTTCTGCCTCATATGTAAGACCCATTCTGTGACGCAATACTTCATAACATACACTTCTTATATCTTCAGGTATTACATATCCTCTCCTCTTTATGAAAGCATAAGCTTTTGCTGCAATGGCGAGAGAAATACTTGCACGTGGAGAACCTCCATATGAAATCATATTTTTCAATTGTTTCAAACCATAATCTTCAGGATAACGGGTCGCAAAAACAATATCCACAATATATTTTTCAATCTTTTCATCCATATATACATCCCTAACAACTTCACGGGCTCTCACTATGTCTTCAGGATTCAAAACAGATGATGCTTTTGGAAATACACCTGAATTATTCATTCGTATAATAAGTTTTTCTTCTTCTTTTTTAGGATAGTTTACAACTACTTTTAGCATAAACCGGTCAACCTGAGCCTCAGGGAGAGGATAGGTCCCCTCTTGTTCTATCGGATTCTGGGTTGCCATAACAAGAAATGGTTGCGGAAGTTTGAAACTTTCATCACCTATTGTAACCTGACGCTCCTGCATTGCTTCCAAAAGAGCCGACTGGACTTTTGCAGGTGAACGGTTAATTTCATCAGCCAAAACAAAATTTGCAAAAATAGGCCCCTTCTTAATCTGGAACTGTTCACTCTTCTGACTATAGATCAATGTTCCGATAACATCAGCCGGTAAAAGGTCCGGAGTAAACTGAATTCTACTGAATTTAGCATCCACAGTAGACGCCAATGTGTTTATAGCCAACGTTTTTGCTAATCCTGGCACGCCCTCAAGAAGAATATGTCCATTGGCAAGCAATCCAATTAGCAAATTTTCTACAAGATGCTTTTGGCCGACAATCACCTTGTTCATCTCCATCGTAATGATGTCAACAAAAGCGCTCTCTCTCTCTATTCGCTCGTTAAGTTCTTTAATGTTTACACTATCCATAATGTATGTTTAAAAATGATTTTGTAATTTTGTATGTGTGTTTCTACAAATTTAATATTTATTTATTTAAATGAGATTCTTTGTGTCACTGTCTTTCAAGGGACAATCATATTGTGGATGGCAAGTACAGCAGAATGCAAATTCCGTACAGGCTGAATTGGAAAAAGCCCTTTCACTTGCTATAGGTGAGCCAATTAATGTAGTTGGCGCAGGACGGACAGATACGGGCGTAAATGCAATCAACTATATAGCTCACTTCAACACCTCGAATAACATAAGCAAAGATCCGGAGTTATTACTTTACAAAATAAATGCCATTCTACCACTTGACATATCAATAAACAATATTTTTTTTGTAGCAGATGATGCCCACGCAAGATTTGACGCAACAAGCAGAACATACAAATACTTCATTAATAATATAAAAGATCCTTTTGCAACTTTTTCATACTACTTTCGCTATCCAATTAATATGGATATAATGAATAAAGCCTCAAAATTATTTTTAGGAAATAAGGATTTTTCAAGTTTAGAAAAAGTAAATGGAGGAAACAAAACATCAATTTGCACTGTATATGAAGCATATTGGAGAAAAACTGATGAAAATCATTTTGTATTTACTGTAACTGCAAATCGATTTCTGCGCAATATGGTACGAGCGATGGTTGGCACACTTTTGGAAGTCGGAAAAGGGAAAAAAGATCCGGAATGGATATTAGAGATACTTGAAGCAAAAAATAGATCTTTGGCGGGACAATCCGTACCTGGCAATGCTCTTTTTCTTACAGAGATAAAATACCCTTATCCACTAACTAACCAATTAATAAAAAAACTAAAATAAACAATACTATGCTACTTACACTTCTTCAAACTACCTTGGATACAACAGCAGGTTCTATTATACCTGTACAGGAAGAAATTAATTTTTCACTTTTCGAAATGGCAATCAAAGGAGGCTGGTTAATGATTGTACTAGCTGTTCTCTCAGTCATCGCAATATATATTTTCGGAGAAAGATGGTGGGCCATAAGAAAAGCTGGAAATATTGATAAAAATTTCATGAAAGACATCAACGACTATATACTTGATGGTAAGGTAAAATCAGCAGTCTCTCTTTGCCGAAAAACGGACAGTCCAATCGCCCGCATGATAGAAAAAGGGGTTGAAAGAATTGGACGCCCGCTTCCAGATATACAAACTGCCGTTGAAAATATAGGTAATCTGGAAGTATCAAAGCTGGAAAGAGGACTTCCTTTCTTGGCTACTATTGCCGGAGGTGCTCCAATGATTGGGTTCCTTGGAACAGTTATCGGTATGGTTCAGGCATTTTTCAATATGTCACAGGCCGGTAGCAATATAGATATTACACTACTTTCCGGAGGTATTTACACTGCAATGATTACAACTGTAGGAGGTCTTATCGTGGGTATTATGGCATTTTTTGGATATAACTACTTAACAGGACAGGTTTCCGATGTTGTTTTCAAGATGGAAAACAGTACTATAGAATTTATGGACACACTTCAGGGAAAACCTGCAAAATCATCAAAAGAGGAATTATAACATGGCTTTAAAACGCAAAACAAAGGTCGATTCTTCATTTTCAATGTCATCAATGACTGACATTGTATTTCTGTTGTTGATATTCTTTTTGGTTACATCAACACTGATAAATCCAAATGCCCTGAAACTTCTGTTGCCAAAAAGTACCGGGCAAGTATCCGCAAAAGCCACATTAAGTGTTTCTATTAAACATTATCCGGAACAGAACACCGTTTCATACCATATCAACGGTAACCCTAAACCTATTTTATTTAACAACATAGAAAAAGAAGTACAAATGTTGCTTCAAGATAGTGATGACCCAACATTTGCAATATATGCAGATGAAAATGTCCCGATAAAAGAGGTTGTAGCTTTAATGAATATTGCAAAAAGGAATAAGTACAAGGTCATATTGGCCACAGCTCCGGAATAAAAATGGATATCAAAAAATCAGGGGATAAGGGTAAATGGTGCGGAATTGCACTGACCGTTGCAGCACATGCAGCATTATTACTCTTGTGTGTCAGTTCAGTGCTGAAATATAATTATCCACCACCAAAAGAATATGGCATTTTGATGGAATTTAATCAAGTAGAGGAGAAAAAACCGGTAGAAGTAGCCGCCGGAAAAGAACCTCGTGCAAAAGAAGCCAATCCTAAAAATGAAGTAAAGTTGGTCCAACAATCCAAAGCACAGCAAAAAGGAAGTAAATTAAATAAAGCGATAGAATCCACTGTTGAAAAAGACGGAGATGTTGAAGTCCCCGAACCTCCGCGCAAAAAAGAAATTGATAAAAGGGCTTTGTTCTCATCTGCTGATAATAACAAAAAAGATACTTTGGCAGCACAAACTTCAGAAAGAATAAGCAACGCCTTAACTGCAGGACATTCACAAGGAAATACCGAAGTTGGGGCAACAGATGGAAAACCGTCTGCAAAACTAACCGGCCGCTCTATAATGGGATCACTGCCTCTACCAAATTATAATGTTCAAAAGTCTGGAAGAGTTGTTGTAAAAATAACAGTAACCAGAGAAGGTAAGGTATCAAATGCAATCCCCGGCTTTACAGGTACAACAGTAATGGACAAAACTTTGTGGGAAGCATCAAAAAATGCAGCTTTAAAGGCTCAATTCAATTTAAGTTCATCAGCCCCCTTACAGCAAGAAGGAACAATTACTTACATATTTAACCTAAAATAGGTATCTGCTACTTTATTTAATATAGAATTAGATTTTATTCGTACCTGAGAGAATCTATTGGATCAAGAGCTGCAGCTCTCTTTGCCGGCATATATCCTGAAAGAATACTAACCACAAGGCAAATTAATACTGCAAGAATAATCCAGTCCCAAGGAATTGTAGCACTTGCTTTTGTCAATACAGCAATGATATTTCCAATTATTACACCAAAAATTATCCCTACTAAGCCACCTATCTGACCTATTACAATAGCTTCAATTAGAAATTGCTGTTTAATAATCTTTGAAGTTGCCCCCAAAGTTTTTCTTGTACCTATTTCACGTGTACGCTCCTTTACTGATACCAGCAT
>JBAXYG010000094.1:0-5911 GCA_041670905.1 Bacteroidales bacterium | reverse complement strand
TTGAAAAGGCTGATATAGCAACCCCACATATTGCAGGATACTCCAAACAAGGTAAAATAAATGGTACAGTATCGATATTACATTCCATCGGAAAACATTTTAATATTAGTGAGTTGCAGAAATTTTATATAGAGGAAGATCGCGTCAAATTAGACTTTGAAAATAAAAGTGAAGTGGAAGTGTCAGCAATGCTTAAGAATATTTATGATGTGAGTGCCGATAATGAATCTCTAAAAGCAAGACCGCAGGATTTTGAAATGTTACGTTCAAACTACAATTATAGGAGGGAGTTCTATGTTCAGTAAATCGGATTTGGCACAATTTGCTAAAAAAAATATTTCTGTAGAAAAAATTGAGAAACAATTACATTTTTTTAAAGTAGGTTTTCCTTATATTGATGTTCTTTCTGCTGCTACTCCTGAAAAGGGAATACTGGTTCTTTCTGACTCTCAGAAAACTGATGCTTTAAATATATATAATAATCGCAAGTGTAAATTGACTAAATTTATTCCGGCTTCCGGTGTGGCATCAAGGATGTTTAAGGATTTATATAATTCTCTTGATCAAATGGAAATGAACGGTACTGTTTCTGCTGATTCCAAAGGTTCACAATTTGTTTCGCATATTAGTGAGTTTGCTTTTTATAATAATGAAATGTTTGAAGGGTGTTCTGACAAGGAAATTATTGAAAGAGTTTTGACTGAAAAGGGTCTTAGTTATGGAGCAAAGCCAAAAGGACAGTTGCTCTTCCATAAATATTACGAAGAAGTTCGTACCGCTTTTGAAGAACATCTTGTTGAGGGAGCACTATATGCTAAAAGTCCTGATAATACTGTTGAAATGGTGGTTTCGGTTTCTGCAGAACATCTTGACAGTTTTAAAAATTTATTTGAGTCAATAAAAAAAAAGTATGAATCCAGGTATGGAGTAAAATACAACGTTTATTTTACTTTACAATCGCAGTCTACTGATACGATTGCCGGTACTTTTGAAGGAGAACCATTTCGCAAAGCAGATGGATCTCTTCTTTTTAGACCGGGTGGGCATGGAGCTTTGATTGAAAATATTAATGAGATCAATTCGGACATACTTATAATAAAAAATATAGACAATGTTGTGAAAGAAGATTTCATTGAACAAACAATTCTGTGGAAGCAAATTCTAATCGGAAAATTATTAATGAGCATGAGCAAAACATTCAATTATATTAAGAAGTTGGATAGTGAGCTTGCTATAGGTGATTTCGATAGGATAAGAAATATATGCAGTGAGATTTCTAAATATCTTGAAGAAGAATATTACATAAAATTATTTAATGTAAATAAAGAAGAAATGCCTTTGGTTTTAAGAAAAAAATTAAACAGGCCAATACGTGTATGTGGGATGGTGAAAAATCTGGGAGAGCCAGGAGGTGGCCCATTTATCGTTAGGGATAAGGATGGCTCCACGTCACTGCAAATATTGGAAAGTGCACAATTAAATTCTTCCAATCCTCTCACTGCCGGATTATTAGCTTCAAGTACTCATTTTAATCCAGTTGATCTTGTTTGTTTAATTACCGACTATTCGGGTAAAAAATTCAACTTAAATGATTTTGTTGATGAATCTGCAGGCTTCATAACTTCGAAAAGCAGTGAAGGGAAGGTACTATTAGCACAAGAATTGCCAGGTCTATGGAATGGAGCTATGAGTAATTGGAATACTATCTTTGTAGAAGTTCCTCTTATTACATTTAATCCGGTTAAGACGGTAATGGATTTGTTACGTAAAGAACATAAAGGATAATGCAACGTTTAATTAAAATGTAGCATCTTAAATATGTGTTATTAATTAATTTGATATGAATTTTTTTTTAAAAAAGAATATTTTGGCAGTAGTGTTTACTGTTTTGACTGTTTTTTCCCTTACCGGATGCGATGTTTTTGATGACGAAAATACACATGGAGGGGATCCAATTACTTATTATGCTGATTATATTATTAAAGGAACAGTCAATACAACGCTTAAAGAGCCAATAAAAGATATACGTGTGATTATATCCGAGCTTTATACTAATACGCTAACAGGAGCCGATATTCTTATCAATCCTGATACATTATACACCAATTCCGTCGGTGAATACTCTTTTACCCGTAAAGGATTTACAAATGCCTTTAGAGTCTTAGTTGTAGATATAGACGGAATGCTTAACAAAGGTGATTTTAGCTCCGATTCATTGGATGTCAGTACATTTGTTTTTGCAGATGGTGATAGTGCTTCTTATTTAGGAACAGCAACTGCTGACGGACGTGATTTTATATTAAAAGAAAAACAATAGTGTAAATTTTGCTTATGAAAAAGTGTATTTATAAAAGTTCAAGAACAAAATCATTTTTTTTGATAGTTCTTTCTTTATTAGGCCTTTCAAGTTGTGATTATTTTGAAAATATTTTTAGTCCTAAGTGTATGTATGGTTCTCCTACTGTGGATTATAATATACATGGTAATGTAAAAAACGAAACCGGCTCTGCAATTTCAGGAATAAAAATAGTATTTAATAGAGTTGAGCAGACTGAAGTAAATGGGGAATATGTTTACCCATGTGATTCATTATTTACCAATTCTTCAGGAAATTATTCCTTTACATATAAAGGTCTGGCTAATTCATTTCGTTTGGTGGCAAAAGATATTGACGGAATTAAGAATGGGGGTGAGTATAATGAAGTTATAATAAATGTAGCCGACAGTGATTTTATAAAAAATAAAGACGGTGATGGTTCATGGTACTTGGGATCGGTAGATTTAGAAAAAAATTTAGTAATGAAAGAGAAAACCGATGAGTAAAAAAATCGGTTTATTTAAGAGAATAGAGCTTGATTTGTTTAAAAAATATCAAGACAAAAATATTGAAGAACATCATCTACGTACACTCTTTTGGGAGTGTACTTTGCGTTGTAACGCATCATGTCTTCATTGTGGAAGTGATTGCAAGGTTTCTTCAACTATGAAAGATATGCCTATTGCGGATTTCATTAATGTTATAGATGATATTGCTCCACATGTCAATCCAAACAAGATATTTATAATTTTCACCGGTGGAGAATGTCTTGTTAGAAATGATTTAGAAGAAGCAGGATTGGAACTGAACAGAAGAGGGTTTCCATGGGGTATAGTTACGAACGGAATGTTATTAGACAAAAAGAGATTACTATCTCTTCTTGCTTCAGGAATGCATACTGCAACCGTAAGTCTTGACGGATTTGAGGAGAGCCATAATTGGTTGCGCGGAAATCCCAAATGTTTTGAAAAAGCTGTTTCTGCAATAAAGTTACTGGTTGATGAAAAAGATTTTGTTTATGATATAGTGACTTGCATTAATCAGAAGAATTATGATACATTGGAAGATTTCAAGGAATTTCTTATATCAATTGGAGTTAAAGCATGGCGGATATTTACTGTTTTTCCTGTAGGACGTGCCACTAATGTACCTGAACTTCAAATAAGTAACGTACAATTTACAGGTCTTCTAGATTTTATAATAAAAACTAGAAAAGAGGGGAGAATAAAGTTGGATTTTGCCTGTGAGGGGTTTTTGGGCGGTTATGAAATGTTGGTCAGAAATACTCCTTACAGATGTAATGCCGGAATTAATGTGGCTTCGGTTCTATCTGATGGTTCTATTTCCGCTTGTCCCAGTATAAGATCAAACTTCCATCAGGGAAATATATACAAAGATGATTTTTGGAAAGTATGGAATGAAGGGTTTGGAATGTACCGCAACCGATCATGGGCTAAACAAGGAATTTGTGCAGATTGCAAAATGTTTAAATATTGTCGCGGTAATGGGATGCATCTACACGATGAACAGGGAAAACTTCTGGTATGCCACTATAATAGAATTATCTCTTAGATAAATCATCTTGAATTTGCCGCTTTAAGAGTGTTGACAAGTAAAGCCACTACTGTCATAAGACCAACTCCACCAGGAACAGGAGTTATATATGAACATTTTGGGGCTACTTCGTCGAAATCCACATCTCCTATAAGTCTGAATCCACTCTTGTTGTCAGCTGGTATCCGTGTTATGCCTACGTCAATTACAACTACTCCATCTTTAACCATATCACCTTTAAGAAATTTTGGCACGCCAAGAGCTGCTATGATTATATCTGCAGTTAGTGTGAAGCTTTTAATATCTTTTGTTCTGCTGTGGCATATTGTTACTGTGCAGTCACCTGGATAGCTTTTTTGAGAAAGAAGGTTTGCAATAGGGCGACCGACAATATTGCTTCTTCCCAGAACAACACAATTTTTTCCACTGGTTCCTATATTATATTGTTCTAAAATAGTCATTATCCCATAAGGAGTCGCAGATATAAATGTTGGAAGACCGAGAGAGAGTTTTCCAACATTTATGGGATGAAATCCATCAACATCTTTTGCCGGATCAACAGCTTCAATAACTTTTTGCTCATTAATGTGTTTAGGAAGGGGTAACTGTACAATAAGCCCATCTATATCTAAATCTTCATTTAGCATTTTTATTTTATCAAGTAAAAAATCCTCTGTGGTTTCTGTCGGTAAGCGTAAAATTGTTGATTTAAATCCAACCTGAGCACAAGCCTTCTCTTTATTTGCTACATATGTTTGGCTCGCTCCATCTTCACCAACCAAAATGGCAGCCAAATGTGGTTGTTTTTTGCCCTGCGAAAGTAATAGTTTTACTTGTTCTGCTATTTCCAGCTTAATTTTTTCTGAAGTAGCTTTACCGTCGAGAATTGTCATATTTGTTGGGTTATAGTTAATGTTGTTTTTTTAACGGCGTTTTTTCGCCATCATTTTTATTGCCGAGCCTCCTCCTGTCATGTTTTTCATCACTTTACGTGTGTCTTCAAATTGTTTCAGAAGGCGGTTTACTTCTACAATAGTTGTTCCGCTTCCTGTTGCAATTCTTTTGCGTCTGCTACCGTTTATTATTTGAGGATTTTCTTTCTCCTGTGGTGTCATTGACTGAATAATTGCCTCAATTCCTTTGAAGGAGGTATTATCCATATCTACATCTTTTAGTGCTTTACCAACACCTGGAATCATCGCAGCCAAATCTTTTATGTTGCCCATTTTTTTAATCTGCTGTATTTGAGAATAGAAGTCGGTAAGTGTGAATTGATCTTTAGCTATTTTTTTATGTAGTTTTCGTGCTTCTTCTTCATCGAACTGTTCTTGTGCTTTCTCTACCAATGAAACGACATCTCCCATACCTAAAATACGGTCGGCGATACGTTTAGGGTAAAAAATATCCAGTGCCTCCATTTTTTCTCCAGCACTGATAAATTTTATGGGTTTGTTTACTACTGCTTTTATTGTAAGAGCGGCACCACCTCTAGTGTCTCCATCCATTTTTGTTAGAACAACTCCGTCAAAATCAAGTCGATCATTGAATGTTTTAGCAGTCTCAACAGCATCCTGACCAGTCATTGCATCAACTACAAATAATGTTTCAGTAGGTTTTATTGCTTTTTTTATCGCTTCAATTTCCTTCATCATCTCTTCATCTATGGCCAATCGACCTGCTGTATCTATGATAACTAAAGAAAACCCCTCTTTTTGGGCTAGGGCAATGCCATTTTTTGCGATTTTTACAGGATCTTTTATCCCTTCTTCCGTATAAACAAATACACCAATCTGTTCTCCCAATACTTTTAATTGCTCAATAGCAGCAGGACGATAAACGTCACATGCAATGAGCATTGGTTTCATTCCCTTTTTCGTTTTACAATTTAATGCAAGTTTACCTGTAAAAGTAGTTTTCCCTGAACCTTGAAGTCCGGCAACTAATACAATTCCAGGAGTGCCCTTTAAGTTGACTTCTGATGCTTCACTGCCCATTAATGCTGCTAATTCATCATGAACAATTTTGACCATCATCTGTTCT